>DIXL01000080.1 GCA_002428685.1 Cloacimonetes bacterium UBA6081
CGGAATACCAATTGCTAACACAGGTGTCAGGTATCAGTGGTCAGGGGTCAGGGGTCAGGGGTCAGGGGTCAGGTGTCAGGTATTAGGTGTCAGGAAAACAACGTTTCTCCAACACATCATTACTTTATCACCCCATCACCTCATAACTTTGATTGAGAGCCGTTAGCGATGGTGGTTATTGCAACGAGGCAACACCTGTTCCCATCCCGAACACAGAAGTTAAGCTCGTTTGCGCCGATGGTACTGCATGGGCAACTGTGTGGAAGAGTAGGTCGCCGCCATCGCCAACGGCTCTGTCATTTTTAGGAGTCAGGGGACAGTATTCACTATTATTAAAGATAGGTTTGGCATTGGAACAATTCTTGTATTACAGTTGGAAAGAATAAAACCAGATCCGGGAGGAGAAATGAAGCACTTTAGCTGTAACCTGTTATTCAGGTTTGTCTTAGGCTTAATCATCTGTTTATCAAGCACACTATTGGTGGCAAAGCTAGTTCAGCCCAATCAGGCCTTGCAAGCAGCCAAGCAGTATTTATCACAAAAACCGGAGGCAAAAAACCTCGCTTGGGCTTATGATCAGATATATGCCTATCAAAATGGCACTTTACAAAACATCAGCACTAAACAGAGAACCGATGAAAACACCACTTTATACTTTATCATGTTTTCCGATGCTAATTATGCAGTTGTATCTGCTGAAGACAACGCTTATCCTGTTTTAGCCTATTCTGTGGAAGGCCTTACCAAAGCCAATGATCTTCCCCCAGCCTTTTATTGGTGGTTATCAAACTATAGCACTTCCATATCAGATATCCGTGAAGCTAAAACCCAAAACACGGAATACAATACGCTTTGGAATTCACTGACAAACGGCAACTACAATCCCGAGCCCAAGCAAACCCGATCCGTGGTTCCTTTGGTAACCACAATGTGGAATCAGGATTGGCCTTATAATGCCTTGTGTCCTTCCGATCCTGCGGGTCCGGGTGGAAAGGTTTATGCCGGTTGCGTAGCCACGGCAATGGGTATGGTAATGAAATATTGGAATCATCCTACAACCGGAACAGGTAATCACAGTTATTATGCTAATGGTTATGGCTACCAAACAGCTAATTTCGGTGCCACAACCTATTTATGGGATCAAATGCCGGATGCAGTGGGTGCGGATTATATGGCTGTTGCTACCTTGTTATATCACTGCGGAGTAGCTGTAAACATGGACTATGCACCAGATGGCTCAGGAGCTCAAAGTGCTGATGCTGCAGAGGCCATGGTAGATTATTTCGGCTATCCAAATGCGCAATATGTAAGTAAGGATAGCTATACTAATACAGCTTGGAATGATTTAATGACAGCTCAGATAGACAATGGCAGTCCGGTTTATTACAGTGGCCATAGCACCGGAGGCGGACATGCTTTTGTGCTTGATGGCTACGACACTGCCAATCATTTTCACTTCAATTTTGGCTGGAGCGGTTCCAGCAATGGCTATTTCTACACTACTAATATCAACGGCTTTTCAGATTGGAATGGAGCCATCATCAATAGCATTCCAGCCAATTACAGTATCAGCAATATTCCCGTTAAGCTAATGGCAAGCGACACCACTGTTGGTGATAATTTCAATGTAACTATCAAAACAAACCCAATTTTGGGCAATTGGAATATAAACCATTACGATTTTGAGCTTTACTACGATTACACCTATGTAAACTATGTTGGCTATACCATAGACGGTACTATCTCTCAGGGTGGAAACATCAGCGTTATTGAAACCAGTCCCGGAACCATCAGTGTATCCTGGGACAGCACCTCCAATTTGGCAGGAGGCGGAAACCTGCTAAAGTTTACTTTTGCTGCTTCCGAACAGGGAGATTACCTTTTCGATTTAATCAGCATGAATTACAATACCACTCCAGTTACCAATACTACTTTTGTGATGGTTAACGCCACACCGCCAGTAGCTACATTGGCTCAAAGCAGCATAACGCTAAGCAATATAATGCATTTGGCATATAATGCTATAGGATCTACCTCCATTAGCACTACCTATCTGCTTCCCTCATGGAATGTTACGCATTATCAATGTAATATTGCTTTTGCACCGGACAAACTGGAGTTTGTAGGCGTTATCACCGATGGCACAATAAGTTCGGGGTTAGATGTGCAGGCCAGTATAACTGCTCCGGGGATATTATCCATTATTTGTGATAATCCTGCAAAATTTACAGGTACCGGTGTTTTACTTAAGCTACAGTTTATGGCAATTGGCAATACAAGCAGCCTTTCAGTAACCCAGATAATACCATCTAATTTCATGTTTAATAACACCCCAATAACCGCAGTTGGCAATGCAAATGTGATCCTTTCTGCCTATACGGCTATTGATGACGAAGTATTAAATATCCCAAACCCCATTCTTGAGATATATCCCAATCCCTTTACCGATTATACTTCTCTAAAATTCTCTAACGGCAGCAAAGATGCGTTGAAATTAAGCATTTACAACCTGAAAGGACAGCTTGTCAACAGCTTAACCATCAGTGATCCCTCCGCCAAAGAATTTAGCTGGCAAAGTAAAGACAGCAAAGGAAATCCGCTGGGCAGCGGGATATATATGCTAAGTTGGCAACAGGGTGAAAAATCTGGAATGCAGAAAGTTCTGGTTGTAAAATAAAAGACTAACAGTGAGAGATCTACCATAAAATCATGGCGTTTGGGCGAGGGGAAACTTCGCCCAAACGTTTATTTGGGGAGAGGTGATTTTAGTGTCTTGTCGTGTTAATTAGGTCGTAAAGAACTACTGTAGTTCTCGCCTCCGCGGGAACGACAACGTCAGAGCAAGCTTGAGAAGCTTAGTTCACTTGCTCCAATTATGGAATCAATACGGAATCATTACGGATGAAGTCCGTATTAATTGCCTATTGATTCCGTTATTCAAGCAGGGGAGGTGATAGGATAAAGAGTTTGAAGTTGGTTTATCAGGCTTGGGAGTCCTTAGCTTTTCGTAGGGAAATAGGATTTTAGGATAAAGGCATAGCCCGCAGAGGAAATTAGCATCAGCACGATAAAAACAGCACTGCTGCCATCCATTCCCAGCTGATGGCATAGCTAATGGCGTAACAAATTAAAAACAAAGGCGTTAGCGAAAGCAGATATTTGGCAAAACGTTTTAGGTTCCACAAACCCCAGGCAGCGATAAGTAACAGTGGTGCAATCACAAAGGTATTCACAGCATCCTGGGCAATAAGTTGGTTATTTATCGTGGGATGTTTTTTGTAAACAATGTTGCCCCAATATAGCAGCCCACTAATGCTAAGATAAGCAAGCAAAGCCGCGCAGGCAAAGGCGATAATCGCAATGAAAGGACGTTCAAAGTTCTCGGGATTATAGGGTTTGGGTCGTTTCATTTCTTAGCCTCGAATTCATTTTCTTTAGCAGATAAAAAGCTGCGGATTTGCGCTTCCGCTTTGGGGAAATCGTCTTTGTTAGTTACCCAAATGGGATCGGAATAGAACACGGTAATTGTAGAGAAAGGCTTGGGGAAACGGAATTTATCCCAGGAATTGAACAGCCATTCTCTGTTTGTATGGGCTGCCACTGCGATGATGGGAATTTTTGCCAGCAAGGCTATTTGAAAAACACCGGCATGAAAGGTGAAAGGCGGCCCTTTGGGTCCATCGGGTGTAATGGCCAGAGAGTTACTTTGGGAAATTCGGATCATTTCCTTCATGGCTCGGGAACCCTGACGGGTGCTTGATCCTCGGATTGGAAGATAGCCAAGTTCCGAGAGCGGACCGGCAATCAATTCTCCATCTTTGGAAGAGGAAACAAGGACTCCCGCACCTCTATAAATTCGTTGAAGTGCCAGGATCAAGAGATTTCTATGCCAAAACATATAGATGCATTTAATATCGTCTGAGGCTTCCTGATTCTGAACCTCAAATTTGATGCTCCGCCTAAGCAATAACATAAATTTGGCGGCAAGTTTCTTTTCCAGCCAGAAGAGAAATTTAACCATAGGTGTCAAAAAGGTGTTTTACTATTTTGGGCATTTCAATGCTGGGACGTTTGTCCGAAAGCATGGCTTTCAGATGGAACAACTCCTGACGGATATGTAAATTCAGGCTTTTATCGTTTAGCATCTTTTCAACGTGCGTATAAATGTTTTCTGGATTCATATCCGCTTGCACCAGCTCTGGCAGTAAATCCTGGTCTAACACAATATTTGGTAAACCAATGCGCTTAATCCGTACAAAGTGGCGGCCGATTAAATATGAAATGGGGGAGGCCTTGTAGCAAATAACCATCGGAGTCCCAATGAATGCAGCTTCCAGTGTTACCGTGCCGGAAGTGCAGATCAGAGCTTCACAGTATTTCATCATCTCGTAGTTGTAGCCATCGATCAGTTTGATGTTTGGATTATTAGCAAAGACATCCATATAACTCTGGTGATTCACGCTGCGGGCTTTGGAAAAGAGCATTTGGAATTCGGCGGGATTCCATTTTTGGGCAGATTTCAAGAAAACAGGCAGCATTTTAGCAATCTCAGCATTGCGACTACCGGGGAAAAATCCTATCCATTTTTTAGTGGGATCAAGGCCAAAAAATCTGGCGAAGTTATCTCTATCCAGCTCCAGCTTTATCTCTTCGGCAATGGGATGGCCTACATAACTGCAATTGATGCTATGGATATTCAGCATATCTTCTTCAAAGGGCAAAATGCAGGCTACATGGCGTGTGGAGGCTTTAAGCTTAAAAACCCTTTCGTGTTTCCAAGCCCAAAACTGCGGACAGATGAAATATAAAACCGGAATGCGGAATTCGTCTGCCAGATGAGCTATACGCATATTTAGTCCTGGGTAATCCACCAGAATTGCCAGATCTGGCTTGGATTTATCAAATAACTTGCGGATTCTCTTTTGCACTCCAATAAAGAATAGCAAATGCTTGATTACTTCGGTAAAACCCATTACAGCAAAGCGGTCGAAGGGGAACAGCGGTTTTAGCCCTTGCTGCTGCATTCTGGGGCCTCCGATCCCGATGTGAGTGAGATTGCCAAATTTGTCGTTCAGGCTTTTCATTACCAGTTCAGCATGCAAATCGCCGGAACTTTCACCCACCAGCCAAAAGATTGTGTATGAACTCTTCTTCATCCTATCGCCAAATTGCCCATCAGTGATAGGGCGGTAACTATTGCGGCTGCAATAAGCACACCGATCAAGATATAGAGCATGGATTTCCAGAAACTAATGCCAAAAATATTGGCAGCAAAGGCACCTGTCCAAGCACCTGTGCCAGGCAAAGGAATTCCCACAAAGATGGCCAGGCCTATTGCTTCGTAACGTTCTATGGCCTTGCCCTTGCGCCTGGTGCGGGCAAAAATCCAGCCTGTAAACCTGGCACCCCATCGGCTTTTACTGATAAGAGCGAAAAACCAATCCATCAGTAAAAGGATGAAGGGGACGGGAATCATGTTGCCAAGCACGGAAAGCAGCACTGCTTCCGGCCAGGGTATCTTGAAAAGCAGAATTGCGATTGGGATGCTGCCACGCAATTCTATGATGGGTATCATAGAAATGATCAGCACAATAAGCACCGGACTGAAGCCATTAGATTTTAACCAAAAAACGGTTTTATCAGCCAGTGCATTTGCAAACAAAGGCTGTATAATTATGAGCAATAAAATAAGGAGTAGAGCTGATTTTAGATATTTAGACAAGTTAACTCCAATAACAAACACTATAAATTCTCTTTTCTATGCTCTGGAAATTCTGTCAATACACTTTTATTATGTGCGAAACCGGAGCAAGTGAATTATACTGTAAATAAACAAAAAAATAACTACCTTGATGAGGATATTATGGCACTAAAAGAACATTTACTGGCTTCGCTGAAAAAGGCGATGCAAGGCGAGATGGATAGCGTAACCCTATATGGCAATGCCGCAAACCACGCTACAGACAAAGAGATTAAGGACTTCTTTCTAAGCCGCAAAGAAGAAGAAAGACTGCATTATAATTACTTGCTGCAATACTATCAGGAAATATCTAATGATTTACAACCCAGCGACTTAAGTAGTAGCATAAATAAAACTTGGGATAAACACCCCATGATTTCCGATACCTTTTTAAAACGGATTGGCGGCGACCAGGTGTTGTTTTCTGCCATATCCACTGCTTTACTGCTGGAAAAAGATGCCATTGAACATTATAGACTTAGCATGGCCGAAGCGGATAATCTGACATTGAAGTCTTTCTACGAATTAATGATTCGCTGGGAAAGCAAGCACTATGATGACCTGCTGATTGTTCAAAAGGAAGCTGAGGAATATTATTGGCAAATCAATCAGTTTGAGCCTTTTTAGCATGCATTATTATGCTATGGGGTAAAACTGCACTAACACACTGAGGCTTTTAAGCTTGAGGGCTTGCTTATGGTGGGTTAGCCAATAACCCTCAAAAATAGTGTTAATTTCAATTAGGTCTTTGCGGCATAGCTTAAGCTCTTGTAAATGCCTGGCGATTTCCGGTAAAAGCTGCAGGATTCTGCTACTGTTTGGTGAAAGCATCATAAGATTGTCGTTACCAGAGGCCTCAGCATAGCATTCTGAACAAACCAGGTTGCCTTCCCTAATAAACACAGCTTGGAAAATTCCTGTCTCTTTGTGGCATAAACTGCAATGTGCCAAGGGATTTCCGATCCCGCTAAGGATAATGATGCGATTTAAAAATCGCCAAAAGATCAAAACGGCGTTGTCGGGAATATTTTGTAAATACTCAAGGTAACTTATCGCCATATTATAGGTAGAAAGCTGTTCCTCATGAGGAAGAATCATTTGGCTTATCAGCTCCATGCCACAAGCTGCTGTTGCCCATGTGGCAGAACTGGGAAAGGTGGAATAGTCTTGCATTAAAGACGCTTCGGCAAATATCCATAACCCTGGTTCTCGTGGTTCGTAAACGCTAAGTTCATATACGCAGAAGGGAATAAGCTGTTGCTGATCCGGCTTTTTGCGAATTCCCTTGGCCAACACCCCAATTATAGCGTGTTCAGCGGTAAAAAAGCGATAAATCAGGCTACTGTCGCCATATTCAAAGAACTTGATCAGAATCCCCTTCAGCTTCAGTTTAGGCATAGTTGTTCTCTGGCTTTGCGGATATCAATCGGCGAGACATAGACGCTGTGATGATTTGTATAGGTTACAAAACCGGGTGCGCTTTTTCGAGGTTTTCGGACATAGCGTATCTGGGTGTAATCCACCGGCACATTGGCGGAGTTTTTGGCCTTTGAATAGCCAGCGGCAAGGCTACAGCACAAGTTTATTAATTCAAGGGTTGGTTCCTGCTTTTTAAAGCAACGTAGCAAAACATGTGCTCCGTGATAGATGCGGCTATGAAACCAATAATCATGTGCCTTTCCCAATTGGGTAGTAATATAGTCGTTCTCCGTGGCTTTGCGGCCAATTACGATCTGATATTCATTCCCAAGCTTTATATTAAGCAGCTTGTCGATTGTGCTCGTAGTGCTTAACATTTGTTTTGCAGTGCCCTGTTTTTCCAGATGAAGCTCAGGTAACTCACCATTTTGGACTCTATTTATTAGCAGTTTCGTCTCCTCGATTTCATGTTCGGTTTTGCCAATATTGGTTTTGATGATAGTAAGGCCATTTTTAGCTTTGTGATATTTCTTGATGTATTGGTTCAGATTATCCAGCGGGCTTTTATCAGGAAGCAGTGGAATCTCTATTGATCGTAAAGCTTCATCCAGATAGTTTATGGCAGTGTAGCTTATATCTCCCTGCTTAATAGCCTTCAGATTTGGTTTTAAGCCTTCTGCGCATGCCAGCCAGTAATCTGCCTGTTCAGCAGTTTTCAAATCTTGTTTTTGCAAAGATAGCTTTCTAGTTAGTTTTTTCAGCTCTTTGGTCAGAACACTTAGGTTATGGATTAACATGCTGTTATCCACACCTTTATCCCTGGCAGCGAAAAACAAACTAAGAAAGTAATCATTGCAATTGCCTACCCCAACCAAAGGTTCATCCAGATCGGGAACGAAGGAGGTTTTGGGTGCTGTGTAAGGTAAATTTGGCAACATCTGACGCTGAGAATTATCTGCATAAGTATATTTGTGCAAGGCATCGATAATTATTCCTTCGCCGGATAGAAGAATAACATTGGGCTGGGGGGGCATCAATTCCACTTTGATAATGAATTTGTTCAGTTGTTGATAAATATCTCTATGTTCCAGCTCAATAGACAAAATGCGGTCATTACCAGCCAGGCTGATTTCAGTTAGTGAAGCGTTTTTCAGACGTTGCCAGATGGTTTTTGCACTACTGGTGTCCAGACAATTTGCACCCAAAAATGGATAGGAATCCTTGCGTGAAAGGTTTATGTAAAGCTGCTTACTGCCTTTTAATTGTAATACAAACAACTCCGGTAACAATTGGATGCTTTCCAGCCCAAATTGCTTTTTGTGCAATTCATTCACCCAAGCTTTCAAATAAATATACTTCACAATGCTATTTTCCTTTTGTCTAAAGCAATAAACGGCTTATCATTTAAGAGTCAAGATTATAATTATACTTAAGGAGTCAAGCATGAAAGCTTCAACAGCGATTATACTCGCCATTCTCGCCATTCTAACAGTCCTCTTTGGAGTGCTATGGATGGGCTCCAATGGCAAGACCAAAGCATTGATTAAAAGTAACGAGGAACTAAAGGAACTCTACGAAAATTCTACGGCTACTATTGGAGAAATTCAATCCAGTTTGGAATCTTTGGATAAAGACCTTTCGGGACAACTATTTACGAATAAGGAAATCCCCGGCACGACCCCTGCTGACCGTCGTTCTCAGATTATCAGCTCCATAGCCAATATGCGCAATCAGATTGAAGCTGATAAAAAGAAGATTGTAGATTTGGAAAAGCAACTTGCTTCCAGTCGCAATCAATTAAAAGGCGTTCAGGATATTGTGGCTAAGCTCAAAGCCAGCATCAGTGACAAAGAAAAGATTATGGATGAGTTGCAAAAGCGTTTGGGTATTCTAAATGAAACTCTGGAAGAAGAACGACGCACCAGTCAGGCAGAGATACAAAAGCGTGAACTGACTATTGGTGAAAAGCAGCAGGAATTATCACAACAAAGCATTGAAGCTAATACCATTTATTTCATCTTTGGGACTCGCAAAGAACTGATGGATAAGGGTATTATCGATCGCAAAGGCGGACTTTTGGGCATAGGCAAGGTAACTACTGTAAGTCATAACATTCAAACCGAGAAATTTACTCAGATGAGCTTGCTGGATACCCAACAAATTAACTTCCCCGTTACCAAAAAGGGTTTCGCCATTCTGTCCAATCATGTGGCAACCACCTATAAAGTAGAAAAGATTGAAGATAGCAATGTGCTAACAATTACCGATCCACAGAATTTCCGTAAACAGAAATTCCTGGTGATTGAATTGATGAAATAGCATATTAATCTATCTCTTTAGAACAAAAAGACGATGCGTTTAGTGCCGTTTTTTTCCAGAGATAGAGATAGAGGTAGAAATGGAATACTAATTGCATATAAGAGCATTATTAGATATTATAGAGGTTCAAATGAGTAAAAGTGCGCTTATCCTACTATCCTGTATCCTTTTTCTGGTTGTATCCTGCGACAACAAACCAACTGAAAACCAAGTGTATCTGGATCCCATCCACGATTTCAATTTTAGCCTTCCACATGTACAATACGAAAAACTCTATAAAAACCGATTAAATCTCTACAACACAAATAATCCAACTCCGCAAGATGAAAACGGAGTTATGCTATTTGAGTATCATGGCGGATTTTATTACCATCCGGTAAATCTCTGTTACAATGGTCTGGAAGCCCTTAACGATTACTACATGACCGGCAACCCCGTTTACCTTAACCATGCAATTACCACAATGGAAACCTTGCGACGTGAATCCACCCGCTACAGAGACATGATCTATTTTCCCTATAAATTCGATTTTAACGAGGGCACATCGGTGTATTATTCTGCACCCTGGTTTTCTGGAATGGCGCAAGGAACTGCATTATCTGCATACTGCAGGCTATACTATTTTACTCAAGATCCGCTTTATAGTGCAGTGGCCGATTCGATCCTAAACACTCTTACAGACTTCACAAGCCCTTATTCCACGGTATTAATTTCTGATAACGAAAGTCTATTGAACAGGGATAACTATTATTGGATTGATGAGTATCCACATTTGATGAAGCGTTGGGTGCTAAATGGAGGGATAATTGGAGCAATGGGCCTATATGATCATTGGTGGGTGTTTGGCGATGATCAATCCAGGAAGTTATTTAGCCGTAAAATGACATCCATCAAAGACAATGTGCTGTTATACCGTAACCCCAATGCTTGCAGTTCCTATGATTTGAAATTTCGAACCCAAAACACTTTCTATCATGGGGTGCACCAATCTGTGCTAAAATTATGTTCAACCCTGACAAACGATATCTTTTTCTCGGCTATTGCTGATCTTTTTTATGCGGATTACCATTGAAGAATCTTACTTAATTCTCATCTGGAATTCCCTTATTACTGATATTATTTTGGTAATCGGTTTATAGAGATATCTGCCGTAAAGCCTCATACATAACTATTCCAACGGTGTTGGAAAGGTTCAGACTACGGATATTTTCGCTCATGGGAACGCGGATACCCTGATCTGGATACTTGTTTAATAACAATTCTGGCAGCCCGCGGCTTTCGGGACCAAAGATAAGAACATCCTCTGTTTGATAAGCCACATCCCAGTAACAGTTTTTTACTTTAGTGCTGGCTAAGAATATACGCTCACGCGGAAAAGTCTGATAGATTTCGTCGATGCTATCATGAACGGATAGATTCAAAAGTGGCCAGTAATCCAAGCCTGCACGTTTTACTGCGGTGTCATCAAGCCTGAATCTGGTTGGTTTGATTATGTGCAAAGCACAATCTGCACCGACACACAAACGCCCGATGTTTCCTGTGTTTTGGGGAATTTCCGGCTCAAAGAGAACAATATGCAGTATGGATTTCATGCTAAGATATTTGAAATCCAAATAGTCGATCCCAAAAATCCAACCAAACTTTTAACTGATCGTTTATGGTGGACTGATCCAACTTGTCATTAACACTATATGAATTGAAGGGAATGGCTGAAAAGTGCATGGGCAAAAGAGTTTTACGATTGGCCGGAAACATCCCCAGCTTGTAAATAACCATCTTTTGTTGCTCTGGAGCTAATAGATGCGTAACAAATTTTGAAGCAAGGGAGATTTTATGTGTGCCACGATGAATTCCGACGTTTTCCACATAGATATAGCTGCCTTCTTTTAGCATAGATACTTCAAATTCGTTGTTGCTTGGGTTCAATTCTTGTAAATAGGCCGGTATGGTATTCAGGCCAAGTAACAAATTGCATTCACCCTTTTGCAGCGCAGTAAGAGCTTCTGTGCGATCACTATAGCTTTTGTAGATGTTTTTACGCAAGCTTTTCCAGAGGTGCTCATAACCATCGGTTCCAAACAGTCCCAAACTCCAAAACAAAGTAGCGCGGCCAACTCCGGATTCATGAGGATCACAAATTGCCATTTGAGACAAAAATCTGGCATCTTGCAATTCTCCAAAAGACTGGGGTGGTTGCTCTATGTTTCGGGTGTTATATATCAAGCACAAATTGCTGTAAGCATACGGAACAAGACGATATTGAGCGTCAAAAATAGTCTCTTTGGTCAGTTGATCGGTATTTAGCTTTTCCGGAGGCACAAAATAGCTGTAGAGCGATTCTGAGATTGCAAAGCTGTTATCCACTCCAATCGCCAGATCATAAGCTCCATAGTTTGCAGGGTCTTTAATCGCCTGGCTTAGTTCTTTGGCATTGCGAAACATCTGCAGTTCAATTTTGCAATCGTGTTTTGCAGAAAACTCTGGAACAATGGTAGATTCAAGCCCGGATGTGCGAAAAGTATCTGTGCAATAAACAATTAGTGTGTTTTTACGGGTCTGGGTGTTAGGCTTTTTTGGGGGATTTTTACACCCGAAAAGAACCGTCAGACATAATAGGGAAAACAGCAAACGCTTAACCATATCAACTGGCTCCAAACAATAACCAAGCCACAATAAAATCCATTACCAAAATGGCTACGGCAGAATATACAACCGTTAAAGTAGTGGCACGGCCTACTCCTTCCGCTCCACCATAGCAGCGATTGCCATGAAAGCAGGCAAAACCTGTAATGATAAAGCCAAAAACCACTGATTTAGCCAAGCCTCCCCCTAAATCCGAAGGCTCAAAATAACTGCGCATATTATTGAAAAATGTCCAATAATGAATGCCATAACGTAACCAGGAAAAATACCAGGCACAAATGATACCCACTGTATTGGCATAAATTGTGATAAGCGGGAAAGCAATAATGCCGGCAATGATGCGTGGCATATAAAGAAACTCATGCGGGTCAATATTCATGCTCTGCAAAGCATCAATTTGCTCGCTTACACGCATGGTGCCAATCTCAGCGGCAATTGATGCTCCTACTTTTCCTGTAAGCACCAGGGCGGTTAAAACCGGTGCCAGCTCGATCATGGTAGATTTCCCGATTAGCACACTAAGCAAATTGATTGGAATGTAACCCTTGGACTGATAAACTGCTTGCAAAGCGGTTACCAAACCTGTAAAAGCTGCGGTGAGAGTGATTAAAAAAAGCGAATCGAACCCAATACGCTTGAACTGGATTACAAACTCTTTACGACGCTTACCTAAAGCAGGAATTCTGGATAGGCTTTTGCCAATAAAAATGGTGGCTTCACCAATGCCGGAGAGAACATCACTGATCATGAACTGTGTCAAGCGGGCGAAAAAGTGTAAATTCTTTTTCAAAGCCCAAATCTACATTGCCTGTAGAACCATGCCTGTTTTTGCTGATGATGATTTCCGCAATTCCGGGTTTTTCGGTTTTATCGGGATAATAGTATTCATCGCGATAAATAAACATTACTAAGTCCGCATCTTGTTCAATAGCCCCGGATTCACGTAAATCTGCAAGTTTGGGACGTTTGTCATCGCGGGTTTCAGCAGCACGGTTTAATTGAGACAGAGCTACCACAGGTATTTTCATGTCTTTAGCCAAAATCTTTAAGGCCCGTGAGATTTCGGCAATTTCCTGCTGACGGTTATCTTTGTCCCGAGGTAAAGTCATGAGCTGCAAATAGTCTATAATTATTAAATCCAGTCCACCTACTTCGGCAGCAAGACGTCTGGTTTTAGCTCTAATATCCAAAGGTGTATTAGTGCCAGAGTCATCAATGTAAATTTGTTTGGTGGATAGCACTTCCGAAGCTTGCATGATGCGGATCAACTTTTCTTCGTTCATGCCATAGCCCTTTAACATGGCATCCATGTTAACTTCGGCAGCAGAACTAAACATTCGCATAATCACTTCATCAGCCGCCATTTCCATGGTGAAGATGCCCACTTTCTTGTTTAGATTCACGGCTGCATGAGAGGCGATATTCAAGGCTAAAGAAGATTTTCCCATGGCTGGACGGGCTGCTATAATAATAAACTGACCGGGACGGAACCCACCAGTAAGTCTGTCCAAAGCCGAAAATCCTGTAGCCACTCCTGTTACAGGAATCTTGGATGAGGAAATTTTATCAATATTGTCCAGCACTTCATCACTTATCTGACTAAAGCGAATAAAGCCTTGATGGCTGGGAAGCTCGGCTATGGCAAAGATGGCCTGCTCGGCTTCGTCAACAATGGTTTTAACTGGTTTGGCAGATGTGTAACAAGATTCAATGATGCCGTTGGAGGCAATAATGAGATGCCTAAGCAACGCTTGTTCGGTTACAATTGTCAAATGGTAATCAAAATTGGCACTGGAAACCACAAAATCAGCTATATCATTAAGATAGGGAATTCCACCAATTTTCTCCAGCAGATTGTTGCGCTCCAAGCGATTGATAATGGTTAGAATATCTATTTCTATGCTTTCATTAAAAAGCTCTGCCATGGTCCGGAAAATTATCTTGTGGGCATTGCGGTAAAAGAATTCTTCTTTGGTTTTCTCAATTGCCTTGCTTACCACATCACTATCGATAAGCATGGCGGAAAGGATTGCTGCCTCGGCATTTGTGTCACACGGCAAGCCTCTTTCTACCAGTGCTTTATCCAGTTTGGGATTTTCCTCTTTTTTTGCCATGGCTTATTTACCGAATTTAGTTCTCATGGCTGCAGCTACACAAGGTGGGACAAAATCTTCCAAAGGAGAATTTAAGGTTGCCAATTGGCGGATTAATGAGGAAGAAAGATACATGTAGCGAAGGCTGGGAACCAAAAAGATTGTTTCAATATCAGGATTTAGTTTTTTATTGGTTAGTGCCAAAGATAGTTCATATTCAAAATCGGACACAGCCCTCATTCCGCGTATCATGATTTTACAATTTTGGCTTTTGGCATAATCAACAAATAGTCCCTCAAATTGGGTTACAGTTACCTTAGGTAAATGCGCAGTAGCTTCCAGACAAAGCTTATACCGTTCGTTTAAATCAAATCCGGTTTGCTTACCTGTGTGGTCGGCAACTGCCAGAATCACTTCGTCAAATATCCCGCAAGCTTTTTCCAGAATGTTTAAATGGCCAAGAGTAATAGGATCAAAAGTGCCGGGGTAGATGGCTTTGGACATCATTTCCCCATAGCACTTTTGCGGATATTCTCAAGCTCTTCGATTTCCTTTGGAATGTTTTGGGACAATACGCAATATCCCGTTTCTGTAACCAGCACATCATCCTCAATGCGGATGCCAAGCTTTTCTTCAGGGATATAAATTCCGGGTTCAACCGTAATTACATTACCAACTTCCAAAGTGGCACTGCGTCCTCCAAGGTCATGAGTATCGAGTCCTAAAAAGTGGCTAACGCTGTGCATGTAGTATTTTAGCACATCTTCAGCATTTTCTATCAGGCCTATTTGAATCAATCCCTCAGCCAAAAGGTCTCTGGCAGAGCGGTTTAATTCAGCCAATTCGATTCCGGGCTTAATAATTTCAATTATCTGTTTTTGCACGTTTAAAACAAGGGAATAAATCTGTTTCTGACGATCGGAAAAACTTCCGTTAACAGGAAAACAGCGAGTGATGTCTGCACTGTAATTGGCATAGCTGGCTCCCACATCCATCAGAACTACTTCTCCGTTTTCGATGCGGCATTCGTTAGCTTTGTAATGTAGAGTAGCCGCGTTTATCCCAGAGCCAATAATGGGAGAAAATCCCCAGTGTTTTACTCCCATGCGTTGCATTCTGTAAAACAGCATAGCCTCAAGTTCGTATTCCATCATTGAGCTTTGTGCGCTTTCCAGCACATCCATTATGCCTTTGCCCGTAATATCTATGGCACGTTGGAGCTGCATCAGTTCCCAATTACTTTTAATTTTTCGCAAGGGTGTAATCAGATTGGTAATGGATTCAATTACAATGTTGGGAAATCGCTCACGAATAGGGGAGAGGCGGAAAAGCTGCATAGTGAGAGGTTTTTCCAAGTTCTGAGTGCCAATGTTACACCAAATTTTACCAATGGCAGGGGCATACATGCTGATGGTGCTATAAAACTCATCCCAATAGTGGATTTTATCTATTCCGCAAATCTCTCTTGCTTCTTCAGGACTCATCTTGCGGCCGTCCCAAACTTCCTTTTCGGGATCATTGCGCTGGATAAAGAGTATTTCGGTAGGCAGGGGAGTTCCCTGAAAAGCAAAGTAGATAGCATCAGGAATCTCCAAACCCGTTATATATAAGAAGTTATTATCTTGTTTAAACTTTTCCAGATTAGCTTCTGCGGCGGCGAATAGGATTATGGCTTCCTTTTCGGCCAGAGCTGCAAGCATTTTTTCTCTGCGGGGGATGGTTATTTCTGAATTCATCTTAGCTCCTAATATTTAATTGACAGCCTTGCTGCGCTTTTCCAATGTCTTCTTCAGACCATATTGTGGCCCTGTGTTTTCGGATACAACTGCCGGAGTTATTATGCAGGATTCTATATCGCTGCGATCTGGGATTTCGAACATTACCTTCAGCATAAATTTTTCCATGATAGAGCGTAGTCCACGAGCACCAGTTTTTTGTTTTATAGCAATCCGGGCAATTTCTTTTAGGGCGGCTTCTTCAAAGCTCAAATCTACTCCGTCCATTTCAAAGAATTTTTGATATTGCTTACATATAGCGTTTTTGGGCTTCTCCAAAATGTCGATTAAAGCTTCTTCAGTAAGTTCATGCAAGGTGCATATTACTGGCATACGGCCAATCAGTTCTGGTATCAAACCATATTTCAGCAGGTCGTGAGGGGTGGTTTTATCGAAGATAGTTGCATCTTCCTGCTTTTTCCCAAGCTCTACATCAAAGCCAATGGCTTTTTTATCGATACGTTCTTTAATAATTTTCTCAAGTCCAAAAAAGGCTCCACCAGCAATGAACAGGATGTTTTTTGTATCCATCTCTATGAATTCCTGCTGCGGATGTTTGCGTCCACCTTTGGGCGGAACATTTACTTTAGTGCCTTCCAGTATCTTTAACAACGCTTGCTGAACTCCTTCACCGCTTACGTCGCGAGTAATGGAAGGTGTTTCAGATTTGCGTGAGATTTTATCAATTTCGTCTATATAAACAATACCATGTTCTGCTTTGGCTACATCATAATTTGCATTCTGTAAGAGCCGAACCAGGATGTTTTCCACATCTTCACCCACATAGCCGGCTTCTGTCAGAGTAGTGGCATCGGAGATGGCAAAGGGAACCTGTAAAAAACGTGCCAGAGTTTGGGCAATAAGGGTTTTTCCGCTTCCTGTGGGGCCAATCATCATGATGTTGCTTTTTTCCAAATCCACATCATCATCGGCTTTTTGTTTAAAGATACGCTTGTAATGATTGTAAACAGCTACCGAAATAATCTCTTTGGCACTGTCCTGACCGATGACGTATTGATCTAAAAAGCTTTTGATTTTACTTGGGACAGGAGCATCAAAATCTTCATGCGTGATATCGTCTTTATTTGTATCTATAATTGTATGGCACATCACTATGCATTCGTCGCATATATTTCCGGCTATACCTCTAATCAGGTTTTTCACTTCGTTTTCTGCTCTTCCGCAAAAGGAACAGCTTAAGCTTCTATATTTATCCAATGGTTCCTCCCTGCCGCTTCTATATATTTTGAAGTGGCTTTTTTGGTCAAGCTATTTTCGCACAGCCAAAACTTCATCAATTATGCCGTAATTCATGGCTTCATCAGCACTCATAAAGAAATTACGGTCTGTATCTTCCAAGATCTTTTCTATACTTTTCCCGGTGTGTTTATGCAAAATCTCATTCATACGTTCACGCAAATATAGTATTTCCTTTGCCTGAATCTCAATATCGGTAGCCTGACCTTGCGCTCCGCCCATGGGTTGATGGATCATAATTCTGCTATTAGGCAGAGCTGTTCTTTTTCCAGGTGCACCTGCAGCCAATAGCACTGACGCCATACTTGCAGCCTGACCAATGCAAATGGTGCTGACTTTTGGTTTTATATATTGCATCGTATCGTATATCGCCAATCCAGATGAAATTATTCCACCCGGGCTATTTATATACATATAGATGTCACGTTCCTGATCTTCACCTTCCAGATGCAACAATTGGGCTACAATCGTGTTTGCCAGATTATCTTCAATCACGCCACCCAAAAAAACAATGCGGTCTTTTAACAAACGCGAGTAAATATCATAAGCGCGTTCGCCACGTCCAACTTGTTCTATTACCATTGGTATGTAGTTCATTATTCCTCCGTATAATCGGTTGTTTCAGCTTCGGGTAACTCTTCCCTAACGGGTTCCTCGGGCATTATAAATTCGCTTGTGGCTGCAATGTTTTTCAAAATGAAGTGATTTTGCGCAGCTTGCTTAAACCCATCGGTTTGAATATCATCTTTATAGGTTTCTTTATAGGCTTCAGCACTGATACCTTCTATGATAGCTTCATGAATGATGTATTCTTCCAGCATTTCATCTGTAATCTCCAGTGGCATGGCCTTGCGTAAATTACTCATAATATACATATGCACAATTTCCTGGGCAATTTGAATGCGGTATTGATAAAGGTAATACTTGCGGTATTCTGGTTTATCAACTTTCTCCACTTCTTTTTCTGCCAAATAATCTATGGTTTTGGTTGGCAGATCGAACTTGTTATCCACAAACAGCTTTGTAATTATGCTTTGGTGGTTAATGTTCATGTTAACGTGTGCGTTCACCAATCTCAAATCTTCCGCAATTTTATCTTTCATCTGTTGCAGGCTATCAAACTCCATGTCTTTGGCAAATTCATCATCCAGCTCGGGAATTTCTCTGCGTGTGATGCTGTTTACCATTATCTGACAATCGTATTCAAATTCATTTTCCAATGGCAACTTGGAATCATGTATAGCCAGAAGGATTGCTTTGCCTTTTAGCTTGGTTTCCAGGGTATCTCCGGTTTTGCAGCCAACCAAGGCACCCAAAGAACGGTTGTTCAGTTCATCTCCGGCAAATAAAACAGCCGGCTTGGTAAATTTCTCGGCACCATGAGCAAAGCTGAGATCTATCATCACCAGATCGTCTTTTATTGCGCTTTCCACATCTATGATGCGAGCGTTATCTTGTTGAAGCTGATGGATAAATTTTGCCACTTCATCTTCTAAAAGCTGAGGAGTGCGAGGCACAGTTAGTCCCTCTAATTGTTTAAATTCCAAAGCAGGTTCATGCTCAATCTCTATTTTCATGGTCATGTCCTGACCCTTTTCCCAATTGATTTCTTTTATCTCGGGGAACAATAGATAATGAAGCTCATACTCTTTTTCAATCTCGCCAAATATTTCATCTACATAGTCCTTATAAAAATACTCTTTGAGAGATTCGGCATGTTGGCGTTCCACCATATTTAAGGGTGCTTTCCCTTTGCGAAATCCTGGAACAGCTATCTCGCGCGAAGCTTTACGAAGATACTTCTCGTATGCTTTGTCCACGCGCTCAGCGGGGATGTTGACGTTAATTTCCTTGGTTACGGCATTTACTTGATTGAAATCTACCTGCACTGTTTATCTCCTAATGTTTAATCTAACTTTTTGGTGCGAAAGAGGGGACTCGAACCCCTACGAGTTTAACCTCACTGGATCCTAAGTCCAGCGCGTCTGCCAATTCCGCCACTTTCGCACGTGTTTATATTGGTTTGAACCAAAAAAAACAGACTATCCCTTCTGTCAAGTGTTGAGTATCCTCACCCCCAAAATTGGAATTCTTTGTCCCCTTGATAGAACCCTACTATCAAACAACAGCAATACCGCTTTTTATCAGGTTTGCCAGGCGGTTGTATGCGTTTTTTTGAACTTGTAAACAATCAAAGATCGTTGAATAATTGCCTCTTACTACCTGAAAACCGTTTCCCACCGTTGTCATTCCCACTGATGCGGGAATCATAACCTATGCCAATCTTGGGTTAGAACCAGATTATAGGTTCCCACCGTTGTCGTTCCCGCGGAGGCGGGAATCCGCTAACATATACTTACAGAACCTCTGATTGAAATAGGTTCCCACCGTTGTCGTTCCCGCGGAGGCGGGAATCCAGCCCTAAAGAATCCCAGAGGGATGACAGATATATAATTGGAATACAGGCAGTTATCTTCCGTTCCTACAGAACTTGTAAAGGGGCTGGTTTCCCGCCTCCGCGGGAACGACAAACAGTTTTGCCTATGTACAACCAGCTTAATCATTCCAACACCTAAGCCAATGCAATATGATGCATGCGAACGACGATATGGTCTGTGACTGTATTGAGCCAAAACATGTTATCCAGAGAGATATTTGATACTTTTGGCTGAATTATAAAAATCGAAAATAAAAGTTGGCTTTGTTAGTAAAATGATTATTTTCCATAGGAGAGGCTTACTTTATTATGAATCCAAAATTGCGTCAGTTGAGAGGTAACAGATGGCTACTTGTTCCACTGGAGGGGGTGCGGTTATGAGTTGGTTTAGATGTACGGCAGTTACAGGAAAATCGCTACCTCTTGTATGGTGTGTTATTCTACTCTTTTTGTCCATGATCCCCCTCAACTCAATTGATTACACAGTTCCCTATTACCCCTGGAAGATAGATACTTGTGATATTAATAATGACGACCATCAGGATATAATTATCCTTACTTCGGAAGGCTTGTGTGCCCTAATGAATTATGGAGATGGGAATTTTGCGCCATACGTTGTTATAATTCCTGGGGATGTAATAATAGTGGCATGTTGTCAGTTGGACAATATTGCCGGAGATGATATTGTTGTTCTTCGTTGCTATAGCGGTGATGAACCTATCCAATACGAATTCTATTATAACGGTAGCTTCTCTGAGCCTATTGTAGTCCCTTTTACTGGTAATTATACTCTTCATTCAACTTTCAAATACGCACATGGTGATTT
>DIXL01000025.1 GCA_002428685.1 Cloacimonetes bacterium UBA6081
GGCTGAAAGGACTACACACGAATCACTGGCAACTGCCGTCTGTGAATCACTGGCAACTGCCGTCTGTAGTCCATGTCGCCGCGCAAATATAGTACCTTACGAAACGTGGATAGGCGACATCGACTCCAGACTTAACAAGCCGCAAGCCCCCATCACTCCATCACCCCAGCACTAAATCACCATGAACGTAATCACTGAACACCATCTCCTCCTCTTTCTGATCCAGTTTGCGGTTTTACTGGGAGCTTGCAAGGTTGTGGCATATTTTTTGGAAAAGATAAATCAGCCCACAATCACAGGGGACGTGCTGGTTGGCCTAATTTTAGGTCCTGCTATATTTGGCCGTTATTTGCCAGACCTGCAAAGCACACTATTCCCCAGGGAGGAAGTGCAATGGGCTATGCTTGGCACCGTTGCCTGGTTTGGCAATATGTTTCTGTTGATGGAAACAGGCCTTGAAATCAATTTTTCCAAGGTTTGGAAACAGCGCCATCAAGCCATGAAGCTGTGTTTTGTGGATTTGATTGTGCCGCTGGCTCTCTGTTTTTTACCCTTTTACTTTCTGCCGGAGCGTTTTCTGGTTGATCCTGCGCAGCGCACCATCTTTGCTTTGTTTATCGCTTCCATCATGACCATCAGTGCTTTACCTGTGGCAATCCGTGGTTTGCAGGATTTGGGGATATTAAAAACCGACATGGGATTTTTAATTGTCTCGGCACTAACCTTGAACGACATTGTAGGTTGGGTAGTGTTTACTATCATCCTCGGTATTTTTGCGCATGGAAGCGTTGAGGTTGGCTTCATTATCAGGCTTGTTACCCTTACTTTGCTCTTCGCCTTATTCAGTTTAACCATTCTCAAACGTATTTTAGACAAGGCCATTACCCTTATTCACACCAAAATAGGCCCCGAAACAGGCTATAAAACCACTTTCATCGTAATTATCGGGATGCTGATGGGTGCTGCCACTTTGCAGATCGGCATTCATGCCCTGTTTGGCTTTTTTATTGCAGGAATAGTAGTTGGCGAGGCAAAACACATCAGCGAAAAAGACCGGCATACCATCCACCGCATGGTCTATTCCATCTTTGTGCCCATCTTCTTTGCCAAAATTGGCTTGCAGATAGATATTCTGGCTAATCTGGATTGGCCTCTGGTAATCCTGATTACCGTGCTGGGAGTGGCAAGCAGATACATTGGGGCTTACCTTGGCGCAATGTGGGCAAAACAGGACAAGGTAAACCTAAGCAGCATAGCCATTTCGCACACAGCCGGCGGAGAAATGCACATCGTGGTGTCCATGTTGGCTTACAGTGCAAATTTGATCACCGAAGTGGTGTTTGTCAGCGTGGTGGCAGGCTCAATCTTTTCCACCATCATCTTTGGCCCCTGGCTGTCTTACACACTGCGCAAGGTGCGCAAAAACCTGGTGAACTTCGTCTTTACCAAAGAGGATGTGCTGTTCGATGTCAGTAGCCTAACCAAGGATGAGCTGCTTAAAAGCCTGATTGCCAAAGCTGCTTCACGCATTGGTATTCCCGAATCCGTTATCTGGAGCGAGGTGATGACCCGTGAAGAACAAATGAGCACTGCTGTAGGACGCGGCGTTACCTTTCCTCATGCACGGCTGAAAGGCTTAAAGAGCAGCAAGCTTTTTGTGGTAAAACCTGCTCATGACATAGAGTGGGATAGCCCCGACGGCAAAGGCGTTCAGTTGGTATTCCTAACTCTTAGCCCCCTGGAAAAACCGGAAGCACAGCTAAAACTGATTCAAGGACTCAGCAGTTCCATTCGTAATCCTAAAAATCTTGAAACCCTGATGCAAAGCAGCGATGCAGGCAAAATCTATAAACTGTTGAAAAAACACCTAAACGAATGCGATAGCTGCCTGGTAGCAGAACTGGGATAGCAACAATATCAACTTGAGATCGCAAATTGCAACCTCAAGTTTATTAAGGAGAATAGACTATGACACAGACACTTACTGACAGTACAGTGGATAATCTAATAGTTGAAATCAGAGGCCAGAAAGTGATTCTGGATAGCGATCTTGCTATGTTGTATGAAGTAAAAACAATGAGATTGAATGAGCAAGTAAAACGCAACATTGTGAGATTCCCCGAGGATTTCATGTTTCAGCTTACAAATAAAGAAGTTACTAACTTGAAATCGCAATTTGCGATATCAAGATGGGGCGGTCGCAGAACCCTTCCTTATGTCTTTACAGAGCATGGTGCTATCATGGCAGCTTCGGTTTTGAATACCTCCAAGGCGGTGGAAATGAGCGTATTTGTGGTGCGTGCCTTCATTAAGATGCGAACTATGGTGATGCAATACAAGGAGCTTACCCAAAAGCTGGCTATAATTGAAGAAAGGTTGGGAGAGCATGATACTGCCATTCTCGAAATTGTGAATACCATCAGGCAACTAATGGAACCACCCCAAACAAAGAAAAAAGAAATCGGGTTTAAACCTAATACCCAGCAGTAAATGCTCCTTGATAATTTCCTGCTTGACAGAAAAGCCCACCCCCAAGATTTTGCTCTTTACAAAGTGTTCCGAAATAGCTCAGCGGTAGAGCGGGTGGCTGTTAACCACTAGGTCGGGGGTTCGAATCCCTCTTTCGGAGCCACTTTTTTTTTGCCCACAAGTTACCGCCCTCCATGCTATCATTGCCATATCATTCCCATATCATTCTCAATATTATTGTGATTGATATGGGAATGATATGGCAATGCAAGCAGGCAATCAGGATAATAACAGCAAAAGCCATTGACAGTTTTTCCCCGCTAATTTATTCTGCCCCTTATATGAGGATACAATGATCAAAACCGCCCTGATAACCTGTGTTTTGTTGTTTTTGGCAAGCTTTGCCCAAAGCGCACAACCCGCTGTCCCCGTGGCTGATATGCCCAATAAAATCTTTGCTCCGCTAAACCTGAGCCAGTATCAACAATTGGAAGAGATGCTGGGTGAATTGCAATTGGCACCCGGCGACCTGAACTTTGAAAAGGACTGGGATTTATCCACCTGGGGAAAAGGAAAAAGGCTATTACGC
The DNA here is from genome assembly GCA_002428685.1 of Cloacimonetes bacterium UBA6081. Classification (GTDB taxonomy): domain Bacteria; phylum Cloacimonadota; class Cloacimonadia; order Cloacimonadales; family Cloacimonadaceae; genus Cloacimonas. The sequence continues at coordinate 3,059 of DIXL01000025.1, forward strand.
GCTTTGCAAGAGCCCTATCAGGGTTTGGATTTGATGAAGGAAATTAGGGAATATGCAGCTCTATCCACCACTGATGAAGGCTTGGCACGCCTGCTGGATAGGCTGTGCTTAAGCGCGTATGGTTCCAAGGAATCTATATTTACTTATCTCTATGCATATCAAACACATGCACAGAAGTTCAGTCGCAAAGTAAAGCAGCCCAAAGATATCTTCAAGTATTACGAAACTGCCGTTGGGGCTTTGCTGCCAGAGCTGTCATCTGTCTATTCCGCTTTAAGTTATAGCGAGTGGGCAGGCTTGGTGGCCTATATGTTCAGCGGATTTATGGAAGCTGAGGACAAAGAGGCCTACCAAGCATATTTCACGGCAAATAAACTCCCCGAACTGGATTCCTTGAAAACGGAAGATATTGCCCGCTATATGGATAGCATCGATGAAACGGCTTTGATGAATAGTGCCATGAGCTTTCTGGCACTCTCCCAGGTAATTAAGGATGGTGCTGCAAAACTGAACTTCAAGAATAAAAAACCCCTGGTTTATCAAAGCAAATTCGGCACCATGCTCATTGGCACCAAGGGCGATGATGTGTATAAAGACAAGCAGTCAAAAAGCCCGCTTTGCCTGTTGATTGAACCCGGCGGATCAGACCGTTATGAGATGCAACTTCATACCGGATATAACGCTTACAGCTATTTGTTGCTGGACTATTCCGGGGATGATGTCTATCAAAATCCGGGAATTGGCTCGCAGTTTTTTGCCCTTGGCGGGCTTGGCGTTTCTTATGATCTGGCAGGCAATGATATATACTACACCGGAGATTTTGCCTTTGCTGCCATGATAGGCGTAAATGTGCATGTGGACGCAGCCGGAAAAGACATTTATGAAAGCGGATTATTCAGCCAGGGAGCAGCCATTAGAGGCGTTGCGTTGCTTTGTGATCTGGCCGATAACGACAGTTATAGAGCAACAACCATGGCACAGGGTTTTGGCAGCGTCCGCGCGGTGGGAGCTTTGCTGGATTACTCTGGAGCGGATACTTATGACTTGGGTGGAAAATATCTGCATGCTCCCCTGATGCCAAACGACTTTCGCAGCATGGGACAAGGCATGGGATTCGGGTTTAGGCCGGATTATGCCGGCGGACTTGGTTTACTCTTTGACTCAAAAGGAAACGATCATTATCTGGGCGGAGTTTATGCACAGGGCGTGGGCTATTGGTATGCCACGGGAATGCTGATAGATGAAGGCGGAAACGATGTTTACAACGCCATCTATTATCCTCAGGGCTCCGGCATTCATTTAGCCTGCGGTTATCTGTATGATGGCGGAGGGGACGATGCCTACTACAGCAGAAATGGCCCCGGACAAGGTGCCGGACACGATTGGGGACAGGGCATTCTGATTGACGAAAGCGGCAATGATGCCTATTCCATTCAGGGTGGCAACGGCTTGGGACTTAGCAATTCCGTGGGAATTTTTGTGGATAAAAGCGGAGATGACCGCTACGAACGCAGCGAAGCCCAAAACTATGGCTCTGCTGCTTTTAGCCGTTCCACAGGCGGAATAGGTCTATTTTTGGATATCGGTGGCAACGATAGCTATCCCGATAGCACCAAAGCAGATGGACTCACCTGGAAAAACGGAACTTACGGAATCGGTAGAGATATTGCCGGCAATCCCGAAAAACAGGAACCAGACAAAGAAGAGCTGGTAATGACAGCCCCCCCTGCTGAAGATGCACCCATTGCCGATGTCTTTGCTGCAGCCGCAGAATGGGAAGTTGGCAACGCTGTTCAGCGCGTAAAAACTGCCCGCGAAATCATGCTGAAGCGCTCTGCCGAAGCTGGTGAATATGTCCTTTCCAATAAGTTAACTACCAATTCCGGATTGGAATACCGGGCCTTGGAAGCTTTAACCAAAGGCAGCCCTGAGTTTAAAACACTGCTATTCAGTTTTGTGGACGATTCCGATAGTTTAAAGGCCAAAAACAGCATGTCCCTGCTTGCCGGAGAGCAGGACAGCACCTTGATTGTCCCAATTGCCAAACACTTGGAAAACAAGAAATATATCACGGCGTGTCTTGGGCTTTTAGGCAGTATAAAAACCGATGAAAGTGTAAATTTACTGAGCCGGTATGCCTTTCATTCCAGCGAACGGTATCGCTATATTGTAGCCAGATCGCTGCGGCAAATAGGCACTCCCAATGCCATAATCGCTTTGGAAAACATGGCTGGAGACAGCTCATTTTTAGTAAAAACCCTAATCCGCAAATACAGAGAGGATAAGCAATGACCGAGCCTAAGGGACGCTTTGAGAATTACCTGGAAAGCCTGCACCCGGAAGATTTACCCCGGCTTATGCACAAGTTTGAGCATTACCACATGCTGCTCAGCTCTGCCAATCGTCAGGTGAATCTGGTTTCGCGCAGCATTCCTGCCGAGCGATTCTGGATTCAGCATTTTCTTGACAGCCTGCTGATCCTGGAATGTTTGGATTTCGCAGATAAAACCTTGCTGGACTTCGGTTCCGGAGGTGGACTGCCTGGAATTCCAATTAAACTGGTGGTTCCCAGTTGCTCGCTAACCATGCTGGATTCGGTTCAGAAGAAAACCCGGATTCTGCAGGAATTTGTGGAAGCACTGGCACTGGGGAAAACGATGGTGGAAACCTCGCGTTTGGAAGATTATGCTTTTGTGGCACGCAGGCCAAGTTTTGACTTTGTAGTATGCCGTGCTGTAGCTTTGGAAGAACGCTATGTGGCACCCCTGCGCAGATTGCTGAAGCCAAGCGGGATGGCCGTTTTTTACAAAGCACAAAAGCTTGACGACCTGGAATCCTTGAAACATGAAGTTTTGTGGGAGACGAACGATCCAGACCTGGGACAGCGCTGCTTTATTGGTATAAGACACCGCGACCTGATGATGCGCTGAAAACCTTACAAAGCGTGCCACTTAATAGTAGTAGCGGACGTCCCGTCTGCGACAAAAGGTGCACAGATAAGCTGGGGCTACAGACAAGATGTCCGTAGCTACACAAAAGGATAGAAATGGCAAAAGTTATAACGATAGTGAACCAAAAAGGCGGAGTGGGTAAAACCACAACTGCGGTAAATCTGGCAGCGGGACTGGCAGTTCTGGAAAAACGCACTCTGCTAATAGACTTTGATCCCCAAGGCAATGCCAGCAGCGGAGTTGGGATAGAAAAGGACAAGGTGGAGTTCCAAGTTTACGATGCTCTAATCGGCAGGGTTCCTATCGAGAAAACCATCTTGCCCACCGCTACGGACAACCTGTTTTGCGTGCCCGGCAATATCAATTTAACCGGTGCCGAAATTGAACTGGTGCATGAATTTGCCCGCGAGCATAAGCTGAAAGAGGCTTTGCAGCCCATCCTGAGTAGCTTTGATTTCATTTTGATAGATTGTCCCCCTTCTTTGGGCTTGCTAACCGTGAATGCCATGACCGCCAGCACGGAGGTTCTGGTGCCAATTCAATGTGAATACTATGCCCTGGAAGGAGTTAGCCAGTTGCTTACAACTATCCGGCTGATCCAAAAGAACTTAAACCCCAATCTTGGCATAATTGGCATCCTGCTTACGATGTTTGATAAACGCGTAAACCTCTCTACTCAAGTGGCCAAGGAAGTGCACCGTTATTTTAAGGAAAAAGTGTTTAGAACCATCATTCCGCGCAATGTTAAGCTCACGGAAGCACCCAGCTTTGGCAAACCCATCTTTTTGTATGACATCCGTTCACCCGGAGCAATGAGCTATCTTAATCTGGCAAATGAAGTTATCTCCCGCAGCAAACAAGGAACCGGCTTATGAACGAACGTCTTGGCCGCGGACTTTCTGCTTTGATTCCGGATAGGGACACGCCTGATAATCCTCAGCTTGGGATTGGCACTTTGCCCCTTTCCAGCATCAAGCCAAATCGCTATCAACCCCGTAAAAGTTTTGATCCTGCCAAGCTGGCCGAGCTTTGCGAATCTATCAAAGAAAACGGCATCATTCAACCTCTGATTGTTACCAAAACCAGTGCTACCGAATACGAGCTAATTGCCGGAGAACGCAGATTGGAAGCTGCCAAACTTGCAGGGCTGGAAATGGTGCCGGTGGTTATCCGCAGTGTTTCCCAAAAGGAGCAATTGCAGCTTGCCATCATCGAAAACATCCAGCGCGAAGACCTGAACCCCATTGAAGAAGCCATGGCTTATTCTGCTTTGGCCGAAGATTTTAATCTCACTCATGCCCAAATTGCCCAAACCATGAGCAAAGACCGTGCCACAATCACCAACAGCATCAGGCTGTTAAAACTGCCGGATGCAGTCCAGCAACAGGTCGCAGCGGAAATTCTTAGCCCAGGGCATGCCAGGAGCGTTTTGAGCATTGCTCCGGAACATCAGATCAGTTTTGCCGAATTTATTACTAAATACAAGCTTACAGTTCGCCAGGCCGAGGAAAAGGCAAAAACCTTTGTCCAAAGCTTGCAAAAGGAGGATGACACCCCCAAACGAACCGCCTTAACCAGAAGCTTTGAACAGGAATTGAGCTCTGCTTTTCACTTGAAGGCCACTATCCGTGAGCATAAAGGGAAAGGGAAGATTACTCTGGAATACCAAAGCCCTCAGGAACTGGAACTTTTTAAATCCATCCTGAACAAGATTAAAAACTAATAGGCTAAACAGCTTATTTTTCAAGAAATCAAAGAGAATAAATTGACAAAATATAGCAGCAAAAAGACGCTGCACAAGATTGAAAAACTGAAGAGGAACTGTGATGCAAGATGATGTAGTAAAGTATTTTCTGCGCTTGGTGACCATAGACAGTGAGTCCAAAAACGAGCGTGCGATGATGGATGCTCTGCGTGTTGACATGGAAGAGCTTGGTGCAGAAGTATCTGAGGATAGCTGTCATAAGCATAATGACGGCAACGCTGGCAATCTTTATGCTTATTTCCCCGGCAAGATCGACAAGAAACCCATTTTATTCTGCGCGCATGCAGATACCGTTGTTCCCGGAAACGGGGTTAAAGCCATTGTGGAAAATGGACGCATCTTCACTGATGGAACCACTGTTCTGGGTGGAGACGACAAAAGCGGCATAGCCGAGGCTTTAATTGCCATTAAGAAGATTAAAGATTCGGGTATTGATCATGCCCCTATCGAAGTGCTGATCACCATATCTGAAGAAATTGGCCTGTTGGGTGCCAAATGCTTTAACAAGGCAAAGTTAACCTCTGCCTTTGGTTATGCGCTTGATTCTCACCGAGTGGGAGAGCTTATCATCGGAGCACCTTCACAGAATTCCTTCATTATTACCTTCTATGGCAAAGAAGCTCATGCCGGTGTGGAGCCGGAAAAGGGTTTAAATGCCATAAGAATTGCCTCTGAAGCAATCTGCGCTATGCCCAATGGCCGTATAGACCTGGAAACCACCTGCAACATCGGAAAAATATTAGGCGGCTCAGCTACCAATATTGTGCCAAACAAGGTTATTATCAAAGGTGAAGCGCGCAGTCATAACGCCCATAAACTGGAGCAAATTTGCGCTGATATCCGCAGAGCAGCAGAACAAACTGTGGCTCGGCACAATAACGAAGTGGGCAAAGCAGAATGCAGCTTCAAAATGGAAACCGAATATAATGCCTTCCGCGTTTCTGAAGATTCCGAACCCGTGCAATTGGCTCAATCCGCTTTACGTAAACTTAGCATTCCCATTATTACTCAAGTAAGTGGGGGCGGCAGTGATGCCAATATCATCAATATTGCCGGAGTTCCTATGATTATTGTGGGGACTGGGATGAATAAAGTTCATACTGTGGCAGAGGACATCGAAATAGACCAGCTTCACAAAGGTGTAAGCTTTATCGAAGAGCTTATCCGCCAATATTCGGAGCTATAGATGAAAACCAGGCTTTGCCTTATCGGCTATGGCAAAATGGGCAAAATGATTGCCTCACTTGCAGATAGCAGAGATTGCGAGGTGGTTTCCAGCATAGACCCCAATTCTCCTCAAAGCCATGCTCATATAACCGCAGAAACAATTGGAAATGCAGACGTTTGCATCGATTTTAGCCACCCTTCCGTAGTCCTTAGCAATATCCACAAAGTTATTGCTCTCGGCAAGCCCTTAATTGTTGGGACTACAGGCTGGAGCGGCCATCTGGAGGATATTCGTCATCAAGTGGAAAAAGCTGGAACCGGCTTGGTTTACGGAGCAAATTTCTCCATTGGCATGAGCGTGTTCACCCACATTGTTACCGAAGCTGTGAAAGCCTTTGACCACTTTGACAACTACGACATATTTGGCTTGGAAATGCACCACAACCAAAAGGCAGACAGCCCTTCCGGCACTGCCTTGGAACTATCCAAAATAATCATGGAAAATTGCTCCCGCAAAGCCAGCACTTTGTTCGACACGGCATACCGGCGCATTGAACCGCACGAATTGCATTTTGCCAGCATCCGTGCCGGCAGCATCCCAGGAACACACATGGTTGGCTTTGACAGCGAGGCTGATACCATAGAGCTTGTTCACCGGGTTCGTAGCCGCGACGGCTTTGCCTATGGTGCTTTGCAGGCCGCAAAGTGGATTGTGGGACGCCAGGGATTTTACAGTTTTTCGCAAATGATTTCTGAGCTTTTATGCTAATTCCCTTTATCAAAATGCAGGCCCAAGGCAACGATTTTATTATTTTGGACGGCTTTGCCTGGGCTGCAAAGGGACTGAATTATTCGGACTTTGCCATCGAAGCCTGCGCTTTCCATACCGGCATTGGGGCCGATGGCTTGGTATTGATGCTACCCTCCGAAAATGCTGATGGCCAGATGCTTATCTATAATTCCAACGGCTCCCAAGCCGAAATGTGTGGCTCTGCCCTGCGCTGCGTGGCATATTTGCTGCATAACAAGCTGAATAAACGGGAGCTTGCTATTCAAACAGATTCCGGGCTTTTGGCAGCCACAGTAAGCCCTGAAGGCATCGTAACGGTTAATCTGGGCATGCCCAAAATAATCCACAAAGCTTTTTCCGCTCTGGGGTTTTCGGGAGATTTGGTTGATATCGGCAATCTGCATTTCATAATCTGGCAAAACGATCTGGACAGTGATCCTCACCTTTTGCATGGTGCCAGGCTGGAGAACTACCAAGGTTTTCCGCAAGCCGTGAACGTCCATTTTGCCAAGCTTCTCAGTCCCACGGAAGTCCAGATAAAAATCTGGGAGCGTGGCTGCGGAGCAACCCTGGCTTGTGGAACGGGCGCAGTTTCCACAGTTTTCAGTGCCAGGCAGCGGGAATTGGTGGAAAGCAGCGTTCAGGTAAATATGCCCGGCGGAGCAGTCCAAATTGAAGCCCTGGAAACCGGTTATTTGCTCAGAGGCGAAGTCGCCTTTTCCTTCAGCGGAGATTACCATTGGAGAATTTAGGTAAATACTTCCTGGAGCTGCGTTTAAAGCGCGATCTAAGCTACAAAAAAGTCTGGGAGGACATCCGTCTGCGCGAAGACCAGGTGAAAAGCCTGGAAGAAAATCGCATTTTTGAGCTTGGACCCTATGGGGTGGCCAAGGCTGTGGTTTTCAATTATGCGCGCTATCTGGAAGCCGATGTGGATGCCGTGATGCGCGAATTTGCCATCATGATGCCGGAAACCACCAAAACCCAGTTTAATCCCCGCAACGTAGTGAAAGAAAAGAAGATTATGCTCTCTACAAACTTCTTGTGGATGATCGGCATCTCAATCTTTGCCGTTTTTTTAGGCTCAATTTTGTTCCATGCTTACAATCAAGGCTGGCTAAAAACCCCCGATTTCTTTTCTGCCAACCAACATGATACCACGGCTGTTGTTCAAAACGAACCAAAAGAAAAGGCAAAACCAGATACCTTGCGCCAAAGAATGCGCAGCTTAAGTGAAAACATTGCTCAAACCACTGGCCCTACGGGACAAAACTCCGTTGCCAATCCCGCCATTCCCGATACCACCGATTACATCGGAAACATCCTGGGCGATAGCCCCGTAAACGTTCCCCTGCATTAGTTCACTCAACTCCCAAGCACAAGACACAGCACCGGTAAACCCCATTTTCTCCTAAAATCCTCCCCCCTCCCTTGCTCCAAAGCGTTAAGTAAGGGTAGATTAACACTTGATTAACGCCGTCAGGCAAGGAAAAAAATGGAGATTGACAAAAAGGCAAGCCGGGCAAAGTTTGGTCCGTTGAACTCATAAACATGGAACTAATAGATATTTATACCATTTAAGGAAATATAATGAAACAGGAATTCATCCGTAACTTCTGCATTGTGGCGCACATTGATCATGGCAAATCCACCTTGGCAGACAGGTTTTTAGAATCCACTCACGTGATCGGAAAAGGCATGGAAGTGGCGCAGGTATTGGACAGCATGGACCTGGAGCGCGAAAAAGGCATTACTATTAAAAGCCACGCCATCCGGATGGTGCACAATTATAATGGCCAGGATTACGTGCTGAACCTGATTGACACCCCCGGGCATGTGGATTTTTCTTATGAGGTATCCCGCGCCCTGGCTTCATGTGAAGGAGCAATCCTTTTGGTGGATGCATCTCAGGGCATTGAAGCCCAAACGATGAGCAACCTCTATCTGGCGATGGAAAACAACCTGGAATTGCTGCCCGCTTTGAATAAAATTGATTTGCCCAAAGCCGATGTGGAGGGAACAGAGCACGATTTATGCGAAATTTTGGGCTGTTTACCCGAAGACATATTACAGGTTAGCGCAAAAACAGGGCTGGGCGTGATGGAACTGTTAGATGCAGTGGTAACCAAGCTTCCCGCTCCCAAAGGCAATCCTGTTGCTCCGCCTCAGGCCTTGATTTTTGATTCTTACTTCGATATGTATCGAGGCGTGGTAGTGCTGGTGCGTTTGTTTGACGGCAGCCTGAAAAAAGGCGATAAAATAAAGCTGTTTTCCACCTTGCACGAGTATGATATTGAAGAAATTGGCTATTTGGGACTGAAGTTTTCGCCGCAAAGCGAACTAACCTGCGGTGAAGCGGGCTACATAATTGCAAACATCAAGGAAGTGGCTGATGCGCGGGTTGGCGATACCATCACTCTTGCCAAAAATGGCTGTGCAGAATCGCTGCCTGGCTTCATGGAACCCAAGCCGATGGTGTATAGCGGAATTTTCCCCATAAATGGAGAGGATTATGAAGGCTTGGTGGAGTCCATTGCCAAGCTGAAACTGAACGATGCGTCATTGATTTATGAAAAAGAAAGCTCTGCTGCCCTCGGTTACGGTTTCCGCTGCGGGTTTTTGGGAATGCTGCATTTGGAGATTGTGAAAGAACGGCTGTTGCGCGAATATAACATCCCGATAATTGCCACCACACCCAGCGTCCGCTTTCTGATGAAGCTGAAAAACGGCAATGACATAGAAGTAAATAATCCCATAGACTTTCCCGATCCCAATTATATTGATAGTATTATGGAACCATACATGGAGACCGAGATTATTGTGCCAACGGATTATATTGGAAACATTATGAAGCTGGCTCAAGAACGACGCGGAATTCAAAAAAACATTCAATATATAGACGAAAAGCGGGTGGCATTGCATTATGAAATGCCACTGATAGAAATTATCTTCGATTTTTATGACAAACTGAAAACGGTTAGCCGGGGCTATGCCTCTCTGGATTATGCTTTTTTGGACTACCGCTTGTCGCAGGTGGTGAAGGTGGACATCCTGATCAATGGCGAAAAAGTGGATGCCATGAGCTTTATCTGCCATCAGGACAAGGCCTTTAACTGGGGAAAAAGCGTTACGCAAACCCTTTCCGAGGTCATTCCGCGTCATCTGTTTAAAATTGCCTTGCAAGCCAGTATTGGGGCAAAAATAATCGCCCGCAGCACCATCAATCCCATGCGCAAGGACGTTTTGGCCAAATGTTATGGCGGTGATGTTTCGCGTAAACGCAAGCTATTGGACAAACAGAAGGAAGGCAAGAAAAAGATGAAGGAAATTGGCTCGGTTAATGTTCCCCAAGAGGCTTTCCTGGCAGTTTTGAAAGCAGACCGCGAATAGGGGTGTAATGAGTTCTGGTGAGATGGAGGGCTGATGTGAAGGGATTCTGGAGTGCCGGAGTTTGTTTACTTATCTGGATTTCCTGTCCTCTTGCAGCATTGAATATTGGCGCAATCAGCTTTGAGGGAGTGGACAATATTGATGCTGCCTCTTTGCAGCAAGCCAGCGGACTTACCCAGGGACAGCCCTATGATCCATTGTCCATTCCGGAAGCAATAAACCGGATTTATGCGTATTTGCAAGGTAAAGGCAGGTATTTTGTGCAGATAAATGCACCGGAATTGATCCCCTTGAATGCGGAAAATTTGGAATTGCTGTTCACAATCAAAGAAGTTTTACCCTCAGATAGAGTCAGGCTACATCTGCAGGGAATGCAATATTTCAGTCAGGATAAGTTGCTGCAATTGTTACTGCTAACTCCCCTGCAAGAATTCCGTCTTGAACAAATTCCCCTAATTCAAAATCAAATCTTATCGCTGTATCACAATAGGGGCTATCTCTTTGCTAAAGTGCAGCTTGACTCTTTGGTCAACGATAATGGACTGATCGCCCATATAGGTATCAGCGAAGGCAAACCAATGCGGGTGAAAGAATACATCTTTTGGGGTAATAAGACAACCAAAGACAAAACCCTGCTGTATCTATCCGGTCTGCAAGGCGTGCAAACCATTACTCCTGATGCGCTTAGCCAAGCTGAAGAGAACATCATGAGGAAAAGCTATATTCGAGATTGTCTGGTGCAGCCATTGGATGAAAGCAGCATCCTAATTCGCGTGGAAGAGGGCAGAATGACCTTTCTGGAAGGCGTGTTAGGCATGACTCGCATTAATGAAGAGCTTAAGCTATCCGGACAAGTGAGGCTACAGTTTTTAAACCTGTGGGGAAGCGATAGGGCTGTAAAGCTTTATTGGAAAAGACTTCCCACCTCAAGCGGCGAACTTAGCCTTAGCTATCATGAATCAGGCTTTCCAGGCATACCTGTGGCTGCAGACATTGAAATAAACCGCATCGAGCAGGATTCCACCTGGATAAAAAGCAAAACCTCCCTGCTAATGTATTACCAAATGTTACGGCAAAATACAGGCCTGGAGCTAAGCGCAGAAAGCATTCAGCCTGGTTCCAGACGTCCGGTGCAAATAGATGCTGCCACCACCAAGAGTATCGGTGTCTTTTGGAATTATAGCCAGGTTTTGGGAGCAAGCAATCCCTACAAAGGAACGCAGATTAATCTACTCTACCGGCTGGGTAATTCTGATACCGATAAGCATTTGTCCGGAGCCACAGAAGCGGGATTTAAGGGCTATGTGTCCCTGACAAACAGGTTTGTGGGTTATGCTGGTATCCAGGTGCGTAATTTGGAAAACAAAAATGCCACTGACTGGCAGCTATATAAAATGGGTGGTTACAACAGCTTACGCGGCTTTCGCGAAGATGAGTATGCCAGCTATAGGCTTGCCTGGACAAACTATGAATTGCGTTATCGCCTAAGTCCCGATTCCAGAGTTTATCTGCTATTCGATCAAGGTTTTTTAGGACTAACAGATAACCGGCTAAAATACGATATATTGGGTCTTGGTGCAGGCATTAAAGTGAAAACCAAGCTGGGAATATTAGGAATAGAATATGCCCTTGGATATCGGGATAAACGCTTTTCCAGCCTTGGTTTGGGGATGATTCATGCTGGCCTGGATCTGGCGTTTTGAAAAAATATCTTGCCAAGAAATCACATCCACTAAACAGTGTTCCAATAATGAACAGATTATAGATGTGACTAAGGACTGTGTGAAGGACTGATAAGGGTTTACAGCCCATCAAGGCCTTCAAATAGAACAACAGGCAAAGTTTTTATATGTCTTGCCAAACAACCCAAAAAAATAATAACCTAAGTAACCCGTAAAAGGGAATTTGCTTATGGAGGAATCAATGAAAAAAGCTCTCTTAATCGCATTACTCGCTATGATGCTGATCAGCTTGGTGCTGACTGCTTGTAAGCCGAAAGTCGAAGAGCCCGTAGAAGAAGTTGCCCCAGTAGAAGAAGTTGCCCCGATTGACACCATGGCTGCTCCTGCTCCTGTAGATGCTGCTGCTCCTGCTGCCCCAGTCGGAAAATAAGCCTTAGCTGAAAAACTCATTAGCGCAGTCCTTAAAAAACGGGTATCTTCGGATACCCGTTTTTTGTTCTCTATCATTTCTTGACAAATATGCCCCCCAAAAATCCTATTACTTCATCTTGCATTTATAGGATGGATAATGAAACAGCTAACTGTGGACCTAAGCAATCTGGCCGAAGTTTTTACTCAGCAATTTGCACCTCAGGATGTTGCGGCAGCGCAAACCTACTTTTTGAAACAACTTTCCTTAAGCATGCATGCCTTTTATCGGGGTAAAATGCAAACCCTTCCCAAGGCTGGTATTTGGGGATTTAACTGGTTTAACGTTTGGTACACCCCCGGAGTTTCATCTGTATCCACTACAATAAGAAACGATATTCAGAGTTCCTATGAACTATCCAACCGCAGCAACCTTGTGGCCGTGGTAAGCGACTCCACCCGCGTTTTGGGTGATGGCGATTGTGGCAAAGCCGGCGGTTTGGGAGTTATGGAAGGCAAAGCCATGCTAATGAAGTATCTTGGGGCTTGCGATGCCATAGCTTTGTGCATGGACAGCCGTGATGGCAAAGGGATTCCGCAAGCTCAGAAGATTATAGATTTTGTCCGGATGTTGCAGCCCAGCGTGGGGGCAGTGAATCTGGAAGACATTTCCCAACCCAATTGTTACAGAGTTTTGGACGAACTGCGCGAAAGCTGCGATATTCCTGTATGGCACGACGATGCGCAAGGCACTGCTTGCGTAACTTTGGCCGGACTGATAAACGCGCTTAAACTGGCCGACAAAAAGATCGGAAATATCCGCTGTGTGCTTTATGGAGCCGGAGCATCCAACAGCACCATCGCCAGTTTCCTGCTGCAAAGCGGGCTTGATCCGCATAATCTGATTATTTTCGATAGCCGCGGTTCGCTGCATCCCAAGCGCATGGACATAGAGCAAAATCCCCAGAAATACCGCCAGTGGGCTTTGGCAAAAATATCCAATCCAAGCTGCATCGAAGGCATGGAAAACGCCATGCGGAATGCTGATGTGCTAATAGCCCTTTCCACGCCTGGACCTAATACAATCAAGCCGGAATGGATAAACAAAATGGCTGCGAAATCCATAGTTTTCACCTGTGCCAATCCGGTTCCGGAGATCTATCCCTACGATGCTAAAGCTGCTGGAGCTTTTATTGTAGCCACCGGCAGAGGAGATTTTGCCAATCAGATTAATAATTCCTGTGGTTTCCCAGGCATTCTGAAGGGTGCGCTTACCGTGCGTGCCTGTAAAATTACCGATAATATGGCAATTGCTGCAGCGCATTCTTTGGCCTCCTATGCAGAGAAACGGGGTATTACCCCAGAGGATATAGTTCCCAAAATGGATGAGGCAGATGTTTTTGCCTATGAAGCAGCAGATGTGGCCATGCAAGCTATTGCAGATGGCGTTGCCGGAATTAAACTTAGTCGCAAAGAAGTGTTTGAAAAGGTGAAAACTGAAATTAACAGCACCCGCGCTTTGTGCCATAACTTGATGGAAGGCGGTTTTATCTCTTCGCCACCTGCCGAGCTGATAAATAAAGCCTTAGAAAGCACTATTACCCAATTCAACAGGAAATAGAGTGAATAATCCCTTTAAAAGCCGTCCCGGAAAAATCTTGCTTTATGTGCTGAAGCTGGCCTTGAGTTTTTACATTATGTATCGTATTTCGGCCAAGATAGATTTTAGCAACGCAATAAGCGGCATCGGCAGTCTGCCCTTTACCACCATTGGGTTACTGATTCTATTAAGCATTTTACGCCACATTATTCAGTATTATAACTGGTTGTTTGCCCTGCGGATAAATCCGGAATTTAAAGCCCATAAACGCGAGGTGATAGACTCATACATGATTGGCTTACCCCTGCGTTTTGCCTTGCCGGGAGGTCATGCCTGCTTTGCCAAAGTGCTTTATGTATCCAATAGCAGCAAGATAGCTTCCTTATGGAGCACAGCATTAGAGCGGACTACAATGAGCTGGGCTAACTGGTTGTTTGCAGCGGCAGCAGGATTGTTTTATTACACAGACTATGCTCCCTGGATCTGGATTGCCTTGTTCATGGTTGTTTTAATGATTCCAGAGTTTGTGAAGTTTGCCTTTTCTTTCAGGCTCGAATGGCGTCCTCTAAGGGAATCTTTTTGCACTATTGCGCCTTTCATGATGCTTTTACAAGTGGCCAACACGCTTATTACCTATCTGCAATACTGGCTGATTTTAATCTGTTTTGTCCCTATTTCTGGCTGGGAAACCTGGGTGCGCATGGCCTTGGTTCAGTTTTCCAATACCATCCCCATAACTATCGCGGGATTGGGATTACGTGAAGGCTTTGCCATCCATTTTCTGCAAACCGCTGGTTTTAATGCTGAGCAGGCGGTTTCTGCCACGCTTAGTTTATTTATTATTCATGATGTCCTGCCCGCATTGGTCGGAATGGGCTTTCTGATCAAAACCAAAAAGAAATAGGGACTGATCTGTTAAATATTTAGATTACAACAACTTATGCAATAATTAAAGTAATGAAGTAGGAACCCACCATGGAAGAACTGAAAGGCGTTAGAACCCTTATACTGAACGAAAGCGACCCCGCCATTTTACGCGAAAGGGTGCGCAGATATTTTCACCAAACCTTTACCATAGATGAAAAGCTGTATGAAAGCATTGCCAGGGATGAAGGATTTTATTTACGGGCAGATGCCTTGCGCCACCCCTTGGTCTTCTATTTAGGGCATACAGCGGTGTTTTATATCAACAAACTTAAGATTGCTCGCATAGTGTCGCAGCGTATCAATCCTGCTTACGAATCCATGTTTGCTATTGGAGTGGATGAAATGAGTTGGGACGATCTGAACGAAGCGCATTACAATTGGCCATCCATCCCGGAGGTTAAAGCCTATCGGAATGAGGTGCGAGCCATAGTGGATAAGCTAATCAGCGATTTACCCCTGGACGAAAAAGGCATAAATTGGGATAGTCCCTGGTGGGCAATTATCATGGGGATAGAACATCAGCGCATCCACTTGGAAACTTCTTCGGTGCTGATTCGCCAGTTGCCTATCTCTGAAGTTCAACAATTGGATTTTTGGGATTACTGCCACAGCACTGGAGCAGCCCCGGAAAACCAGCTTTTAGATGTCCCCGGCGGGGAAGTGAATCTGGGCAAAACTACAAATGACCCCCTGTATGGCTGGGATAATGAATATGGCCATACACGCTTTGAAATCAAGGACTTCAAGGCTTCCCGCTACCTGGTTTCCAATGCGGAATTCTATCGTTTCGTGGAAGCCGGAGGTTATGAGTCGCAGGAATTCTGGACAGAAGAAGGCTGGGCTTGGAAAACTTTTCAGGGCTGTCGTTATCCGCGTTTTTGGCAAAAAAACTCTGAAGGGGCATGGCTGCTTCGAACCATGGCCAGTTTAATTCCCCTGCCCTGGAATCATCCGGTGGAGGTTAACTATCTGGAGGCCAAGGCTTTTTGCAACTGGTTGGCAGCTAAAACAGTAAAGGCTATCCGTTTACCTTCCGAAGCACAGTGGTATAGGCTGCGAGACCTCTGTGTTAAGTCAGATCAGCCCTATTGGGAAAAGGCTCCCGGCAACATAAATCTGGAATATTACGCCTCTGCCTGCCCTGTGAATGAATTCTGCTTCGGTGCTTTCTATGACGTAATTGGCAATGTGTGGCAATGGACAGAAACGCAGTTTACCGGATTTCCAGGCTTTGCAGTGCATCCCTATTACGACGACTTCTCTGTTCCCACCTTCGATACAAGGCACAACCTGATTAAGGGCGGGTCTTTTATCTCAACGGGAAACGAGGCCTTGCGCAATTCACGCTATGCCTTCCGCCGCCACTTCTATCAGCATGCCGGTTTTCGCTACGTGGAAAGCGATGAGCCGAACGCTGCTGAAACTAATACTGTGCTACCGGGGTTATAAATAGTTTTATGTAAAACTAATGCCTCCTAAACCCAAATGCCCTTGGCAGTTAAGGCCAGTTTGATTTTTTCCATTAGATTAGCCCACATCGAAGGGTTAACGATCTGTGTTGCTTCTGGCACAACATTCTCCTTTTATCTTTCCTATACCAAATAAGCGCAGCAAACGCCCATGCCTGTATGTGTTTTGTTAGTTATTTAACAGTATAAACGAAATTTGAAGATTGCGCCACAACATTAGATTATTGGCAGTTGCCATCACTATTGCACTACTGTGGAACTACTATGGCATTACTATAATTGACCGTAATCCTATAGCAATGTTACCCTGTTAAAACAGTGGTGCGGAGAGGCAGGGATGATGAAACTTTTTTTGATATATTTAAGGGGGGGGAAATGAGGTGTTTAAGGGTTTTGCTGCTTTTTTGCAGCCTTGGTTTCGCGGTCGTGCCTGTGCCAAATAAGATGCAATTCAAAGCCCACAAAGGCAAAAAACAAACCCAGAAGCCCCTTCCAACCTAAAGAGGGATATAGCAAATACAGGGCAACCGCCATAATAATCCATTCTATTGCTGCTAAGAGATACTGATGCATAAAAACTCCATACTCGTATTAGCTCAGGTTAATTTGCCCGTGCTTTGCGCACAATGCGCAAGCCTACTTCATTGTTTTTGTGCTCGGGTGAAAATCCGTTGCGGGCAGTAACCACGCAGGCACCGTCATCCTTGGCCCAGCTTCCGCCGCGAACTGCACGATAGGAACCGCTGCTTGCGCCTTTGGGGTTGGTTTGTTTTTCTTTGCCATAGGCACCCCAAAAATCCCAGCACCATTCAGCCACGTTGCCACTAAGATCAAAAAACCCCCATTCGTTGGGAGCTAAAGTGCCCACTTCCTTAACCCGCGCATTGCTGTTGTCAATGTGCCAGGCCACATCCTCTACGTAGTTGCTGCCGGCATGCTTTTTGGCATAGTTGCCGTCTCCGCATTTTGCGGCAAATTCCCATTCTGCTTCGGTGGGCAATCTGTAGCCGGTGGCCTGCCAATTGCAGGTAACTGAATAGCGAAAGGAATCAAACTCGCTTTCGTTGTTGATGTCGGTAAGGCTTTTATCTATTATGTAGCAAGGTTCCAGGCCATCAAGCGTGCTGAGGGCATTGCAAAATTCCAAAGCATCATACCAGCTTATATTGGTTACGGGGAATTTATTGCCGGTGCGGGCAGAAGGATTTGCCTTCATTACAGAATTCCACAGTTTCTGGCTAACTTCCGTGTAGCTCATTAAAAAAGGCTGCAAACTAACCTCGTGGTGTGGACGTTCGGTATCGGGACGGTCCATAAACTGGGAACCCATAAAAAAATCACCACCCGGCAAATAGATCAGCTCACGCAAGTAGGGAACCACATCGTTTTGATTTACCGTGATTTGGGTGTTTACCCTGTCGGAAATTAACACGTCCTGACGATAGCAAGAAAATCTGCCGAAGAGCTCCAGAGTGAAGTCGCCGGCATCAACTTTGGGAAACTTTTTCAGCTTATTTGCGCTAAACTCCCCAAGCAGCTTGCCGCCAAGATAAACGTCTCCCGCAAAAGGACATAGCAATTCCAAACTGCCAGAACCAAGCGCAGGAAAACTCCTGATAGGCGATAAAGCCTGACCGGTAGGGGTTATATCCTTGGCCGGAGGGGTGGAATTTACCGCTGGAGGCTCGGTTGGCTTCTGCAATTCTTCCACAAAAGTATCCGGTGCGTCGAAATCTATCAGGCTTATCTGGTTTTTCATCACTTTCAGCTTGCGGCTAAGCTCTTCGCGCGGGTTTTTGAGCACTACCACGTGCTCGCCCACGGGAATTTCTTTCCAATTGCCCTCAGCACCGGCAAGGAGGCTTTGGTAAAATACGCCATCCAGATAAAGCTCTCCCCCAAACTGGCTTTGAACCCTGATTTGGCCAAAATCTGTGAGAACCGGTGCAAGGACTTCGGCGGGGGGCCTGTTTACCTGCACTGGAATGGATGGATTGGCCAGGGAAGCGGATTCGCTTTTGTTGAAATAGAAATCATAGCGCAAATTACCGGTGGAATAGGGAATCTGACGTTCCTGGGTTTTGATGGCTACTTCGTTTGAGATGATTTGCACCAAATCGGTTACTTTCTTGTCCGGAGTTCGGATGTTGGCCAAAAGGGATTCTGTGAAGGGGCTATTGCGTCCCGTGCCTTCCTCCGCGGTTTTTCCTGCTTCCGCGGAAAACAGGACATACTGAGTTCCTGCAGCAGCATGCAAGGGTGCCAAACCGCTGTTTAAAGAACGCGAGAAGCTGAAAGGATTATCTCGACAGGCATCCAGAATTACAATGCTGAGGGCAGCACGTTTCAGCTCCCCCAGCAGCAAAGAGCAATCGTAAGATAAAAATGCACAACGGATGGCAGAATCTATGTATTCACTAACCGGAACCAGATAATTGTTGCCTTCTATCTGCATGGCATGGCCACTGTAAAAAAACACCGCTTCATCAGATGGGGTTAAAGCAGCCACAAAACTGCCAACTGCCTCATAAAAACCGGGACGATTCAGATTTTGATGTAAACTGACGATAAATCCCAGCTCGGTTAAAGTGGCAGCCACGTCTGTGGCATCGTTTATAGAATTGCGCAGCTCACCCGTTTCGTAGGTTGCATTGCCTATCACCAGTGCCTTTCGCGCCGCAAAAACGGGCAGTAGCATAATCAGCATCAGGCAGATTATAATTACTTTTTTCATAGCCAGACTCCTTCCGCTATTACTCTGGAACCTTTGCTTAAGCCAAACAGATGGGGGCTTAAGTTATTTTTTGCTCACTAATTATATATGGTAGCCAATGTTTTGCGGCTTGGACAGGATGTCAATCAAAATTTGGTTTTGGGTTAGATTTTCGGCCAAGCGACTGATTATATTATCATTTAGCAGGAGNNGCTCAGAGGACTAATGCGGGAAGTGGATAGTAGTTGCGGATGTCTCGTCTGCTGGACAAGGTAGAAGCTGACGTCCCGTCTGCGATTTATCCATGTGTATTTAGGGTCTTCAGACAGGATGTCAGAAGCTACGAAAGTATGTTAGTGCCCGTCATGAGTCCTTTGCACCGCTACACCAAGAGATAAATATGGAATTAAGGAAGGGTGCAAATGACTCCTGACTGCAATGTTAGTACTCGTCATGAGTCCTTTGCACCGCTACACCAAGAGATAAATTTGGAATTAAGGAAGAGTGCAAATGACTCCTGACCAACATAGCCTCTGTCCCTTGCATAGAATGCTAATATCTTGTTTAAATATGTTTTTGGAATATAATTTGCATATATCCCCATACATGAGAGAGGTGAAATATGAGACTGATTCATATTACCATGATGTTGCTGGTATGTCTGCTGCCTTTAAGCGCACAGATTGCCGATTACTATAGCTTTGCACATTCTACCGAGGCCTATACTGCCATCACCGGCACAACCATACCCACACTAAGTGCCGACGACGTGATGTCTTCTCCCCTCGCCATCGGTTTCAGCTTTCCATATTGTGGGCAAATGTATCAAACTCTTAGAATTTCCACCAATGGCTGGATAAATCCCGGCGGAACCACAGATTCCTCTATGCCCACCAATAATTTGGATTCCACCATTTATCCCGTGATTGCGCCATTGTGGGACGATAACAGCATGCAGGGCGGCAATGTGCAATACCTGCTAAGCGGAGAAGCACCAAACCGCTGTTTTACCGTCCAATACCATCATATGCGCTGGAATTATAACGCCACCAATTATTGGTTCGATATACAGGCAAAGCTTTATGAAAACGGCCTGATCAAGTTTGTTTACGGCTCTTCTTTTGGCGTTCCTGTTTCGGCTAATGCCACAATTGGGATAAATATGACTCCTGCCACTTCCGGTTATTTTTGGAGCGTTACGCCCGGGTTTCCGCCCACTGCGTCTAATACAACAGAGAATAACCAGGTGGAGTTCTTTCCGGAAGCAGGCACGGTTTACAGTTTTGTTCCCCCCACCCCGATTTTGCGTGATCTCAGCGTTACGGCCATCATGTCCAGCTTCAATATTGGCTTAAATCAGAGTTTCGACACGGCCATAACGGTTAAAAATAATGCCACACAGCCATTTTCCAATTATGATGTTACGCTGTCTCAAAATGGTAACGAAATTGCACGCATCCCGGGTATTGAGCTGCAACCCAATGAAACCCACGTGTTTACAGTAACTGCCTCCATAGACACCTCGGGGCTAAAAACCTTAACCGGAAAGGCAGAGCTGGATGCAGACGAAAACCCCGCCAACAACAGCAAGAATTTTATCTGCATCGTCCGTCCCGATCCCGCTACCGGAATTGTGTATGGTGCTGGCGACGAACTCTTGCGAATCCCCATCGATATGTATTGGAAGTATTCGCTTTACGAAACACTTTATTATCCCTCTGAGATAGGCGAAACCGGCTTGATTTATGGCATTAGTTTCTTCAACGATTTTGTTGATCCTCACTATCCAGACGTTTTTAAGCTATGGGTTGGAGAAACTTCCGTGCCAGATCTATCTATGGGATGGATTCCGGCTACCCAGCTTACGCAGGTTTACAATATGGGCTTCATTTTGCCCTCCGGCGAAAACGAAATTTACATTCCTTTCAGCGAACCTTTTCATTACCACGGTCAGAATCTGGTAATTATGGCCTATCAAAGTCACACCTATTACTGTAGTGGGGAAGTATTTTTTAAGTCGCAAACCTTGCCGGGTCCGCGTGCCAGAAAGCAATATAGCGATGCTTACGACCCCGATCCCAATAATCCTCAGGCAAATATTACTCCCAATGGGCAGGTACCCAAAATTGCCTTCTACATGATCCCTATCGTGGCCAATGACGATGAAACCATCCCCTCAGCAGCAGCTTTTAGCAATTACCCCAATCCTTTCAATCCAGAAACCACTATCAGCTTCGATTTGGCAGAACAATGCTATGTTGAAATTGAGGTGTTCAACATTAAGGGGCAAAAGGTCAGAACCCTGGTTAGAGATAGTTTTTCTCCAGGGCATCATTCAGTTGTTTGGGGTGGCAAAGATGCTAATAGCAAACCGGTGTCTTCAGGAGTATATTTTTATAGGATGATCACCCCTGTAAAAACCATGGTCCACAAGATGCTGCTAATAAAATAACTGAAACTGGTTTGGGGCGGGAGCAAACCCGCCCCAAACCTGATAAGGATAGGTTATGAAAATCCACTTTCTATTATTAATCCTGATGCTACCATCCCTTATATTAAGCACAACAAGAACTGTATCTTTGGATGGCACACAGCAATATACCAGCATTCAGTCAGCTGTAGATGCTTGCACTAATGGAGATATTGTTTTAGTTAATCCAGGTAGATATGTTGAAAATATCGAACTGATAGGGCAGATCATATCAATTCTCAGTCTATACTCATCAGACCCTCTGCAATCTTACATAGAAAATACTATCATCGATGGGAATCTAGGCACTTGTATTGGTGTTATTAATGGAGAGACTCTTACCCTAAACGGATTTACCTTAGTCAACAATGAGAGTGGGTTTTATGGTAGTCCGATCAACCCAGGGGGGGGATTGAGTGTGAGAGACTATTCAAGTGCCAATGTCTCAAATTGCATTATTAGAAACTGTGTTGCTCAATCTGGTGGTGGAATAGGTGTGGGTAGTCATTCAAATTTATCATTATCTAATGTGAAAATATTTGACAACCAAGCCTTAAGACTTGGCGGAGGAATAGCATTTGATGAATCTGTTACACTATACTTTGATCCAGTTGCTTTATGCTCTGTTTACAACAACACAGCAACCATTGGTATGGACATCAGCCTAAGTTTTCATTATGAGACGCAAAATAGCTATAATATCCACTTACTGCGAGGGAGCAGTGCAATATCCGAACCGGATGGTTACTTTGTTGGAGTTCGAAATTGCAATGTGACCCTGGATATCCAAGAGAGTTACATAACTCAGATAGATAGTGACCTATATGTATCTCCAGATGGAGATGACGTAAATAATGGTTTATCTGCCGAATCTCCGATGCAATCCATCGTTCATGCGATGCAGAGAATAGCCTCCAATCCGGCGAATCCCAGGACGATTTACTTAGCAGAAGGCACTTATTCTAACTCCAATAACAACCAACTCTTTCCTTCAGGGGTTAAGTCGCACGTTAGGGTGATAGGAGCGGGAATGGATGATACAGTGATTGACTGTGAATTCCTGCGCACAGCCTGGGGTGCATGGTATGCAGATGATATTGAGATTGCCAATATGAAGATTATAAACTGCAGGTCTTCTTATACTTTTCCGCTGGGAGTATATTACGGATCGGACATCTATCTGCATGATTTAAGATTTGAGAACAACTGGGGTACTAATTTCACAGGAATGGCTATTGGATACTGTGATAATGTGATAATTGAAAGCATAATAGCAGGATGGACAACTTATGATAACGACCTGGTGACGATTAAGGGTTTTGAATGTGATGGCCTGTTGATAAATAATTTTGTCTCAGCTAACAATACGATAACAGATTGGGAAAGCAATGATCTGGGGATGTACTTTAGTTCCTGCGATCTGGTTCTGCGAAACTCAATCATAGCCAACAACACAGCCCAGGATGCCTGGCCATTTTTCTATACGAACATCTATCCCGGGTTCGAGGATTTCAATCTGGATATGAGTAATGTCCTGATCATCAATAACACGATTTCGAACTTAGGTTGGGTGAGTAACCCAATATACATGCAGAACCGCTTTCAGCAGATGCAGATCAACAACTGCACCTTTGCCAATAACAATACCAATGCCACTCTTACAAGCGTAATAGGAGGTGCTGAGATCAGGAATCTGATCTCGTACAACCCAGGAACGCCATACGAACTCTATCTAAAGAACTATATCAGCAGTATTGGGATGAGTTATGATGCAAGCGTCAGCAATAGTCTGTTCCGAACGGGAACTGTAGGCAGCTCTTTGCCCGATCTGGTTACTCTTACCGATAATATTATGGATTCCAATCCGCTATTTCTGGGGTCTGTGGATACCAGCTATAGTATAGATCAGCCGGAGTACTACAAGCTAAGCTCCGGTTCCCGCTGTATAAACACCGGCACAGCAGATACGACCGGATTGAACCTACCGCCTATGGATCTGGCGGGCAACTATCGCACCTGGAACGGTAGAATAGATATGGGCTGCTATGAATATGGCTCCGTACCCTATGTGGACAATGATGATCCTGAGATGCCAGCACCTCCTGAACGATTTAAAGTATCTGTCTATCCAAATCCATTGCTGAATACAAGCAGGGCAGCGGGAGTCTTTATAGAATTCACTTTGCCCAAGAAGCCTACTGTGCAGCCAGTGATAGAAATATACAATATCCGGGGGCAAAAAGTGAAGACTATCAGAATGACTGAAAGTTACAATAGCCTTGTCCACAAAGCCGGATTTTCGAATGATGTTAAACAAAATGGGGAGTTTTATTCCACGGTTTGGAATGGCAAGGATGATAACAACAGGTCTCTGGCTTCTGGAACCTATCTTGTAAAAGTCTCTGCTGAGAAACTTGCATCGACTACAAAAATCACTCTGTTCAAATAGTACGGGAATGCAATAACTTCTAATTGCTATAATGGTATTACTTTCAATTGTCAATGTCTGTTTATGTCCACACTTCCAATAATACTCGATTGTTATACCATTTCCATTTTGTCTATGGATAGATCATTCTCCCTTACCTGCATGGAAACCGTAGGCATTCCACTGTAAAACCACACAAAAAGGACATATTTAGCAAGGACTCCAGATTGCTCTGGTTTTTTACTCATATTTCTGCCCTGTGTAGTTAGATTACTGCATAAGCTTCCTTGGTGCGGAATTATAAGTCAAAACCCGCGGGTATAAAACTCTGAAACATAGCCAGAGCTTTTTTGCTTGACAGCCATCCCCCCTGTAAAACACAAAGAATCAAGCTAAAATATAAATTGAGGTTACTTGTGAAAACACCAATGAAAGCATTGTTAATAGTCTTGATAGCATTGACTTTATCCTGTAACAAAGGCGATAAGCACTCAGCCAGGGGTTTTATAGTGTTAGCACCTGAGGTGGCAGAAATAATTTGTGCTTTAGGCGCAGAAGATATGATCATAGGGATAACCGAAGAATGCAACTATCCGACTGTTCTGTCTTCCAAAGCCAAGGTAGGCAATTTTAGTACCATCAATAAAGAAGCTATTATCACCTTAAATCCTTCTATGGTGTTTTGCAGTGCTTTGGAGCAAGAAGGTATGGCAGTAGAGCTGAAGAAACTTGGACTCAGAGTGGAAGTGGTTTATCCTGCAAGTTTGCAAGAGCTTAGCGAAGCTATAAGTAAAATTGGCAACCTGATTGGCAAACAGCATGAAGCCAAAGTGCTAAATCAGAGGATGCAAGACCAAATTATGCAACTGAAGGCTAATGCGAAAGGAAAAGCCCATCCAAAAGTGTATCTGGAAATCTATCGTAATCCGCTGATGAGTGTTGCGGATTCTTCCTTCGTAGGTGAGCTTATTGAAACTGCCGGAGGAGACAATATCTTTGGCTCTTTGGAGCGCGATTATGCCCGCGTGAATCCCGAAATGGTAATAAACGCCAAGCCCGATATCATGATTTGCTACTCGCAGGAAAGCCTGGAAAGCATCTTATCCCGTAAAGGCTGGCAAGATATTCCGGCACTTAAAAATCGCAGGATATATTTTGATAAAGACCTAAATCCCGATCTATTGCAGCGTGCTACCCCGCGCTGTATAGAAGGAATGCTAAAATTGCAGACCATTTTTGAGCTGTGGCGGTTTGAAATTGAGAAATAAGCTTGTTTTGGGGCTTTGGCTGCTAATAAGCCTTGGCATAATTACCTTGTATCTATGTTTGGGCAATCCAGGCTCAAACATCATTTTGCAGGTTCGGGTTCCGCGTTTGCTCTTAACCCTGTTTACCGGGATGACGCTGGCCGGAATAGGCTCTGTTTATCAGCTTATGCTGGCCAATCCTTTGGCAGAGCCATACATCCTGGGAATTTCATCCGGCTCAGCTTTTGGCAGCATTTTGCTTGGAATTTCCGGTTATGTGCTGCTGATGCCCCTTGGAGGCTTTATTGGTGCAGGTTTAACCATGCTGTTGGTATGGAGCCTGGCACATCAAAACGGACGCTTTGACCGCAGCAGATTGCTGATTGCCGGAGTGATTGCAGGCATGTTTTTTGCTTCGGGAATCTCGCTGCTCATGTATCTGCATCTAAAGGACACAGCCATAATCCTGGGCACTTTGATGGGAAATCTGGGACGCATCTTCAGTCAGGGGGAGTGGACTGCCTTTTTGATTCTCTCTGGTTTCTCTTTACTCATAATGAGCTGGTTATATTTCCAATCCACTGCCATAGATATTCTTAGCTCCGGAGACCTGTTTGCCGGGTCTTTGGGAATAAACGTTCCCCACCTAAGACGAAACATCTTTATCGCCACATCCATCGTAATTGGAATCAGCGTTTCTTATGCAGGCATTATTGGCTTTGTAGGCTTGATAATTCCTCATGTCATCAGGTTTTTTGTGCCATCGGGACAAAAGAAGATATACTTGTTATCCCTGTGGACGGGTGCAGTGTTTTTGCTGGCTTGCGACATGGCTGCCAAACACCTATTAGCCATCGAATTACCTGTGGGAGTAATCACTGCTGTGCTTGGCTGCCCGTTTTTTATGTGGCTGCTGATTAGGAAATAATTGAGCTGATCGGATGTTACATTACAAGAGAGCTTTACAAAAAGGACTTGACAGAATTTAATCTATGGATAAATTGTACGCATGAGAAGACGATCAATATTGACTCATTCTTTGCCCAGTTAAAACATGGAGCACAAGATAAGAGAAGAAGAGTTAAGGTATTTATTTATGAGGCTTTTCAAATGGAATTCCTGGAGTTTCTGGCTGGCAAGGGTGATAAAAAAGACTGGTTATTAGACGATCTTAGTTATCGCTTCAGTAAACTTGTCCGAATAGGTTGTGTAATATACAATGGAACCTACGAAGATAGGCTGTATAGGCTGGAGTCTTCAAGCAAAAGAGTTACGGCCATGAAATTTATGGATAAAGGGTTTAATGATAGAGTTTATTGTAGAGAACTTGATTGCAGCGATGCAGATGGTGAATATAAAAAAGTGATTTTAACTCATCTGCACAGGGACAAAAAGTCTGATAAAATCAGAAATAAAGAGATAAAAATAATAGAAAAAGTAGGTAGTTATGAGTTCGACTGTGAACATTAATGAGTTGCTTGGAAATGAATTTTCCAAAAACAAGAGCAAATACGAAGCGATAGCCATGAATATGCAGTTGGTTCTTGAGATAGACGCGTTTCGAAAGAGCCACAATATTTCAAAAAAAGCCATAGCAGAAGCAGCAGGTGTCCAAGCTTCATACCTAAGTCAGGTGTATGCAGGAGACAAATTGTTTAACATACCTATGCTGGCTGGAATATCTCAGAGATTTAATATCCGCTTTGGCTTAGAGTTAACAGATCTATCGCAAACGCAAGTTCAGAGTCAAGTGCAGAAATTTACACCCTTTAAAGCCGCTAAATCCATTATTATCCCATTTACTGACTACTTGAATTCACGTCAAACTGGAAAAGTTTACTCTAATAGCTCAAATGAGAGGGTTGGAAATGGATATTAAAAGAAGCGAATTGCAGCAGCAGCTTTTTGTTGTGCTTAGTAGCGAAATTTCCGTTGACAGCATTGATGAAAATGATTCTTCCAAAAAGAATTTGGACTTGTTAGATATCGACTTTAACCTTTGGACAAACGAAGAGAACGACCATTTACTTAGAGTGATATTTACCATAAGTGGAGCGCAAAGGCAGGGCAATATCCCCGGGTTAAAGTTCAAAGTTCAAGCCGGTTGCGATTTTGAAATAGATAGGAGTTTACATTCTGAAAGTGCAGAGTTTATCAGTTTGGCAAAATTCTCAAGTGTAGGAATCACTTACAACAATATTAGAGCATATTTACAAAGCGTTAGCTCTTACTATCCAGTGCCCGTTTATATACTCCCCACAATAGATATAAACGATTTGTGGGACAAAAAGGATAATCCATCTCCTCAGAAAACAATAGAAAAAAAGAGAAGAGTTACAAATGTCCGATAACATTATGTTATATACTATGCAAAATGAGTAGTATCGTCTCTGCTTACTATCAATAGAACACCAAGATAACCCCAAGGAATTTGATTATGAATAAGTTTCGCTGTATTTTGCCGACACTTTTATTGTTAGCAGCCACAGCCCAGGCTCAGCTTCTGGATTTTTTTGTCCCTCAAGCACCGCCGCAAACGACGCAGGAAGCCTTCATCCGTTACATGCGGGGCGGATATTTAACTTCCGGCTCCTATTATCAGTTTCTAAATCCCGGTAAGGGAGTGGAGCATTTGGAAGCTGCGTCGCTTACGATGTTACATTATACCTGGAACAAGTTTGCCAAACAGGATTCTCCTGCCGGCTCACCCATGGTAACGCTTGGCATCCTGGACAATATTGCAGGCTTACAAGGCTCTGTAAATGGAGAGCTGATAAACACTTACTTTATTGACATCGGCAGCCTGGCCGCTGGCTACACCTTGCCTCTGTTTAACTACGGAGCCTATTTGAATATTGGTGCAAAAGCAGCAGCCACCTACAACACTCCCTATGCAGACAGCACCTACACTTTGGGGACGGACTTCCTCTTTGTGGAATCATTTGATTACGACGGCACCAAGCTGACTAAAGTGCACAGAAGTGAGCCTTACTTCGGCCTAACCACCGAAACAGCAGTACGGTTTGGCGTGCGGGTATATTACAATTGGTTCGTTTCGCTGGCTTTGGGGGTTCGGCACACTCCCGAAAAAAGCGGCAGATGGTTTCAAAAATCCGACATAGATAGCTGGCAGGCACAGCCGGAGACCTTTGATCCAATTTTTTGGGACGCCTATTACTGGACGGATAAAAACTTGCCCGATAACAATTTCTTTGTGAACGGAAACAGCTATTTCCTGCATCTGAGTGTAAGCCCATTTTTCTAAGCAAAAAAGCAGCTTGACAAATTAAATATCAACAGGGAAACTGCCCCGGACATAAAATACACTACTAAAAGAAAGAGGTTAACATGCAAGAGAGTGGCAAGCCGGAAAACATAGGGATATTTCACGGCTTATCGGAAGATGTGGTTAGCAGTTTTGCCAAAGATTTGGAAAGACTGCATTTCGTGAAAGGCGAAGCCATTATCTCCGAAAATTCCTGGGGTGACAATCTGTTTTTTATCTGCCGTGGTAAGGTGGAAATTAATAAAGGGCTAAACAATGCAGAGACTCCATTTGCGCAGTTATCTATCCTGGAACCGGGAGAATTTTTTGGAGAAATGGGTCTTATTGACGACGAACCCCGTTCTGCCAGCGTGGTTGCTTTGGAAGATACTGAATTGCTGCTCATCCCCAGAGAGGTTTTTACCCAGATAACTTTTTCGCATCCTGTGGTGATGCTCAATTTGATGCGAACCCTTTCCGGACGGTTGCGGGACACAAACGAACGCTTTGTGGAACTGATGGATCAGATGATTTCCAAAAACCGCCTGATGGCCATAGGTATGGCAGCCAGCAAAATTATCCACGACATCAAAACGCCTTTAACCGTAATCGTTTTAACGGCACAATTGATGGAAAACATCTTTCCCGGTAGCAGCGAATTTACCGAGAGCATCGTGAAACAAACCAAAATGATAGATTCCCTGGTGCGCGAAGTTTTGGATTTTGCCAAAGGCACCGAAACTCCACCCTTGATTCAGAAAATAGATTTGGACGCCTTTTTCCATGAAGTTCAGGAAGTTTATATCTCAGCATTAAAGGGACGCGACATCACTTTTATTGTGGAAAACAAGGTTACGGATTTTGTCCATTTTGACGAAGGAAAAATTAGGCGCGTTCTGATAAACCTGATTAAAAACGCCTCCGAAGCCATCAAAAGCCAGGGTGAGATTAAAATAACCAGCAGCATGTCCGCCGGCTGGCTGCAGATTTCCGTAATAGATAATGGGCCTGGAATCTCGCAGAAAATTCGCGAAGACCTTTTTCAACCATTTGTTTCAGAGGGTAAAACCCATGGCACCGGCTTGGGGTTGGCAATTTGCAAAAAACTGGTTTTGGAACATCGTGGCCGCCTGGAATTTATCCCCCTGGAGCCACATGGCAGCCGTTTTGATATTCGTATCCCGCAAAACTCTGCTTAAGTAAACCCATCCCTCTCCCTTATATGCATTCCCATATCATTCCCAGATCAATCTCAATAATATTGGGAATGATCTGGGAATGATATGGGAATGCTTATATGCAAGCGGGAGGAATCTGTTGTGGAAAAAGGCAATAGGCAATCCATGCGGTTCTGTTTGTAGTGGAAATGGCAAAATAAAACATAAAATATTTAAATGCCTGCACGCATAAGTTACTTGACAGAAAACGAGGATAAGAAAAATATTGGTTTGAGGTATTGGAATTGCTATTTTTTGTGATAAATGGTTTTTGTTGATAGTGAGAAAAGCAGAATTGAACTGGATGAACCCTTGATTATCTGACCGCAAGGTCA
>DIXL01000001.1:0-5482 GCA_002428685.1 Cloacimonetes bacterium UBA6081
CTCTTTTACTCTTTGTTAATTATATTGCTTATCTCTGCTTTCTCTGTTTTACTCTGTTTTTCTCTGTGTTTAGAAAATCTTTTCTCTCTTTTTCCTCTTTTACTCTTTTACTCTTTGTTAATTATATTGCTTTTCTCTGTGTTTATACAAGAAAATCTCAATGAATCCTCTGTCCTTATTCCAAAACACTATATTTCCAAGCTTAGCGCAGCTTATATACTTCATTCTTCCTGTTTACTCAGGCAATTTATCCCACATGCCTTCAAACATCTGCCAGTTGTCGTCTATTTTACGTAAGGTAATAGTGCGCATGGCATTATGAGAATCGGTTTCAATCGTTTTTTGCCAGGTGGGCAGCACAACATAATTATCAAAGGCAGAAGGCGAATACCCAATCCACAAAAAATTCTTTTTCTGCTCATGCAGTTTGTCGGCAATCCTCCGGCTGTTTTCCTGATCTGCATTGCCCAGCAAGATTATCTCAAAGCTATTTAAGGTCTCCTCATCCAAGAGGGCAAGGATATCCTCATCGGCTGTTTTCCAGGAGCGGGGGTAGTTTACAGCATTTAGCTGGACGAATAAGGAATCGCCAGGTTGCGGATTCAGCGGTTTGTAGTAAAAGCTGGTCTGGCTGTCCGAACTGCGGAATCCAAACTGTAGATATGATTCCGTGGCGGGAAAAACTCCCCGGTATTTTCCTGAGCCAAGATATTCAAAGCGATTGTTTAGGGGGTAGAACATGCCTTCCATATAGCGGCAGAGGGTTAGCTGCTCGTCGCTGACCTTGATTGGAAGTCCAATCTCATCGCTTATCTGCAGATTTAATTGAAAGGTTTGGGTTTCGTTGGCAGACAACATATCTTCCCAGCTAAGTTTGGCCACATTTACGTATTGCCAATCATCAACAAGGTAAACCGAGATAAGATCGGGAATGCGGGAAAACTCTGTAGGATAGCCATTTGCCCGTAAAATGCTGCAAGCCAAAATGCGAAATTGAACCGGCGTGAGGTATTTCTGCTTAAGTGCTACATCCAAAGGGATAAGTCCGCTGAGTGCTTTTTCGGCGTTTACCTTGTATTTCTTTTTTAGTTTGGCAAGGATGGAGATTATATCCTCGCGTCCGGCTAATCCGTTAAAACGTAGGGCTTTAGGATACAATTGTGCTTTGCCCTTATCGTATTCCACCGGTCGGGGAAGCTCTTCATAAAATACTGTGGGTGAATACAGGCTAAGCTTGCCCTCTTCATCGAATTTGTCCTGATCAAAGGATGCCCAGTTCCAATACAGTGCTTCAAATTGCTCGCTGCCGGCTTGCCACAGAAACTTAGGATCGCCAATCAGCAGTAATTCCAAAAATTCTGGATTAACAATCCCTGCTTTATTTACGAATCCCTCAAAGGCAGGATGATTACCCCGGCAAGCTTTTGCCACTTCTACCAGGAGGCTGTCATTGAAAACCAAGCTATGGCTAATTTTAGTTTCAAAGGCCGTCACCTTCTGCTGCCAGAGCTCTTTTTCGGTTTGCACCGCAGCTCTGTATGCCTCGGGTTGCTTGTCCCAAACCATGGGATTGGAGGGATACTCCAGTAAAAATGCATCACCCTCCAAGCCCTTTTGGGAAAGCACAATCTTTGCATCATACTGCACACTGCTGTCTGAGGGGACATAATGCAAGGCTTTTTGCCCTTTGTAAAAAACCGAAACAAAGAAGGCACCACGCCCGGCGGTAAAACTCAGTTTACCATTCTTATCTGCATTCATGGCAGTAATAGCCCGCAGCGAACCCCAATTGAATACCATGGGGTAAATCTTTGCTTCAGGGACGGCAGTTCCAAGCTCATCCACCACCTGCAAAGCGATAGTTCTGCTGCGATCTTTGGCATAATTGCGGGTGGAATTGATCAGGGTGTCATATTTACCCGTAGCCAATATTTCGTCGTTTTCAGAAGCCAGGGAACCATCTGCCAGGAGTAGCACCGTTTTGTCTATCATGCCGCTGAACCAGGTTTGATCTGGAAACCAAGCTGCATCCATGTCGCCGGTATAGTGCCAGGCTCCATCCAGATAAATTTCAGCCCAGGCATGATTGTTATCCATGTGAGCCCACCAAGGAGTGGAGGCAGGCCGACTTGGCAGGCCGACCGTTCTGGCAGCGGCTACTAAGAGTATTTGCATTTCTTCACAGCGACCAATTAATGATCTCTGTGTAATATCCAAGGGGTTTTGATCGCGGCCGCTGGTTTGCTGAAACTGTAAGCGGGATACACACCACAAAGTTGTGGCTCTAAACCTGTCCAGATCGGTTTTCGTTGTGTCAATTATCTCCTGCAAGCCATCTTCCAGCAGTGCCTTACGGTAGGGCGAAATGGCTTCATCGGAAACCGTTTGCCTGGCGATGTAGGACAGAAAGAAGTCTGGCGCATAGCGAAGCCCTTCTTTTTCAAGTAATTCTGCTATCGCAATGTAATTACTTTGCACAGCTATTGGCTCTGTGCTTGCCAGGTTGGCATCGCTTTCATAGGCAAGCAGATAGGCCATCAGCACATCGGAGTTCTGCTTTAGCAGCTTGCTATAAGCTTTCTTCTGTGCAGTGGGGAGCTTTTTAAGATTCGCTTTGGCTTTACTTTCCAGCTTTCTATACAAAGCAGGATTACCCTGTTTGCTAAGCTGCAAGGGGAGGGCAAACGCTATAGCGGCTGATAACAACAAGACAACAACGGTTACTAACTTCTTCACGATCATATCCTTAGTATAATTTTATTTTAATAAAGAGGAAAGAAGAAATGAGAAAAGATTTTAAACACAGAGAAAAGCAGAGAAAAGCAGAGAATAGAACTCTGATAACCCGATTTGCATGATCTCCCTGATTTCGCATGTATCTGCTTTCATCCATTAATATTTCTAAATTCTAAAAAGTGAAATTGTGGAAAGGTGAAATACAGTTAAGAGTTCAGAGCCTGTTTGTGAATCATTATTGCTCATTTTCAAATGTCTTCCAACTCTCTTTTTTCCTCTTTGTAACAGTCTTCTCTCTTTTACTCTTTTACTCTTTGTAAAAAATTACCTCTGCTTTTCTCTGTGTTTTAAAAGAAAATCTCATGGTGTCCTCCATCATCAAATCAAAACACTGAGTTTCTTTACTCTGCGCAGCTCAATTCTCAATTATTCACCACTCCATCAGCGTTTCCACCATTTCTCCGGGTTCCATATGCCTAATTTGCTCCAGCTTCAATTCATAAAGCACATAGTCCGGATCGTTGGCTTCCTTCCAATAGTCAAAAATAAATTCTGCCCAATCGGCCACTTCTTTGCGCACCGTCTGATCCTGCACTTTCTCCATTTTTCCGCTGCCGCGGATGTAGCCGGTGCTTTTTCCGGAAGGCAGCAGCAGGCAGAATTCTGCTTTATTGTTGTTATCCAGTTGTCTGGCTTTGTTATCGTGGCCTCCTGTGGCAAAATAGAAGCGGCCTTCTTTCACAATTAAAGTCATGGGTCTCAGCCGGGGTTGATCCCCTTCGCAGGTGGCCACATGCACTTCCTGGCATTTTGTAAGTAGAGAGAGAATCTTGTTTTTCATCCTATCACTCCAGTTTCATTAATCAAGGCCATTTGCAGATAGCTGCACACACTGTCAAGAAAATCGTGCATAACAGCCAATCTTTTTCTCCGAAAACTCCTTAATCCTTTTCAATACCACATCCATGCAAATTCCGATTGCTCCAATAAAGGCTATATAAACCAGCATCTCCTTATAACGCAGCAAATAGCGGAAATCCAACAGCCGATATCCCATCCCGGAACGCACCCCCAGCATTTCAGCGGCAATTACCGCGCTCCATCCTACCCCCCAGAGAACCCTGTAGATATCAATAAACCCGGAAAGCGACAAGGGTAACTCTATGTGCAAAAGCATATTCCAGCCATTTATGCCATCAAGCCTGGCTTGCTCAAGCACAGTTTTTGGCAGATTGCGCAGCAGCTCTATGGTTACTATTACGCCGTGAAAGGTTAATGAGATCAGCAGCGTTATCCCTACAGCCAGTTCGCCTATTCCTGCCATAATTATGATCATAGGTAACCAGCAAAAGGGTGAGATGTGGCGCATAAAATTAACCGGCGGCAAAATAAGCCACTCCAAACGCTTGCTGCGATAGCAGATAAATCCCAGCAGCAAACCCAACAACCAGGACACAGTACTCCACACCCCAACCCGGGTGAAGGTGATTAACAGGTCTGAAAGCAATAAGCCGCTATCTGGCATTGATATCCCAATACACGTCATTATCATCCGGCATTTTTTCCAGATACCCGCTGGAGAGCGAAATGATTGCCATCTTTCGCTGAAAGGCTTTTCCGGATTCGGATAAACCCATTTCGAATCTGGTATGCAGCAAGGCATCTTTCAGTTCTGCTCCGCTTAAGCCATAGTTATCTTGCATAAAACTGGTAAAATCCTCTGCTGAATAATCCATTTTTTCCACAGCCGAGGATAGTTGAAAATAAAACTGACGAAACAGCTTTTCCTTGTGTCCGCTTAGCCTGGAGGTGTTTACGGCAAGATCGCAACAGGGATGTAAGGGATGCTTTTCTGAAAACCAATGCAGGACAGAATAGTCCTTTTCCAGCTTGTTCAAGAGCGGCACATAAAGCACAGCCGCAGAAAGTTCGCCATTTTGCATGCCAGCGATCATTTCGTTGGGAGTGCGGAAGTAAACAGGATTTGCCACAATGCCTTCCGAGGCAGCATAATCCTGCCACAGCACATCCAAGGTGGAGCCTTTCAGCATTCCCACTTTTTTGCCGTTTAAGTCTGAGGAAGTTAGGATTTCCTTTTGCACCAACACCCCATCCGTTTCCCGTTCAAAGAAGGACACGGTTTTTACCGGAAAGCCGCTTCCAGCCAGGTTCCATACATAGGAAAAGGGAATAATCCCCACATCGATCCTGCCTCCAACCATTGCTTCCTGCAGTTCCCAACCGGAGCTGAAAGGCACGGTAACAAATCTGGCCTTATCTATCCAGCCTTTGCCAAGGCCATAGCTAAGCGGCAAATGATCAATTGAGGGCTTTATTATCCCTATCGTTAAGGTTTCCGGTTTACGGGTGCAGCCAAAGCCACACAGCAAGGCCACACCAAGCAGCAGGACAAACTTTCTTATCATTTTTTCTCCTTTTAAAACAAAAAGCCACCCCGAAACTCAGTCAGGGTGGCTTAAAAAATTTTAAGGCCTATTGCTTTACTGTTATGCCTAATACTTACTATCCCGCAGAATTTGTCAAGCACAAACTACGGAATCAATACGGAATCAATACGGACTTCATCCATAATGATTCCGTATTAATTCCGTTTTTCAAGCAAGAAAAATGTCGTTTTTGTCTCCAGAAGTATTTGGCGTGCCCCATATATATAGAAGATAAAAAATGGAGGAACCAAAATGAAAGCAACAAGAGCAAATCTACTAGTGTTGTGTCAAACTTGGTA
>DIXL01000001.1:5538-20183 GCA_002428685.1 Cloacimonetes bacterium UBA6081
ATCTCCTGATTGCCACAAGCCGATCGGGAGATCAGCTTCCCTATCACCGGAAAACTGGATGGACGGATCTATTACCGCAGCCGCAGGACAGGCAAGCTCTATGTGCGCAAGCAAGGGAAATTTGCAAATCACCCGCGCCATCCGCAATATGCGGCAATTCAGAAAAATATCTTTGGCCTGAAACCCTCACAGGGATTTATCAGGGATCTCAAGGATTATCTGCTGCAATACAATCTGCTGCCGGAAGACAGCATAAAACCTGTGCAAAGCTGGAGCAACCTATATGTAAAGCTGATGTTCGCCCTGCAAAAAGCCTATCCGGAAACGGTGGATTTGGCTACTCTCACCCGTGAGCAAATTGTGGCACAAACCTACCCTGCCGCACGCTGAAGGCAGCCATTGAAGCGGGATTGTTGCCGGAAGTATTAGGTTGGCAGCACTTTAATGCTGATATGTAAAGGAGTGTAATCAACCAATCGTTAGCATTATGGTCGTAAAACACTCAATAATCTATCATAATTACCGCTGACTTGTAAGGCAATTCATAGATAAATGAGAAATATTCTCATTTTCTCTTGACATAATTGTGCTTAGGATTAGACTGGCACTTTGATACAAAAAAGGAGATGAACCATGCTAATAGAGTTCAGTGTTCAAAACTATCGGTCATTCAACCAAAAAGTTACGTTAAGTATGGTTGCGGGTTCCATAAAAGAGCATCCGGAACATGTGTTCGAGGTTTGTGGTTTAAAACTATTAAAATCCGGAGTATTATACGGGGCTAACGCAAGCGGAAAGAGTAATCTTATTAAAGCTATGGCTTTTATGAAGAGATTTATCCTATTTTCGCAAACGAAAACATCCTCAACAGACATCATAGCCGTAACCCCTTTTCTGCTGGACGCAAAAACCAGAACTGAACCATCTTTCTTCGAGTTATCTTTGCTAATATCAGGCTCAATTTATCGTTACGGTTTCGAGATTAATCGCAAGGAGATAGTGCATGAATGGCTCTATGAAAAGAAATGTGCCCCATATTCAAGAGAGAAATTGATTTTTAAGCGTAATCTACAAGCTGTAGAGCCCCAACAGGGAATTGATCTTTCTAAATTGCGCAACAATGCTTTGCTGCTTAGTTTTCTTGATCAGTATAACGATAAACATGCGAAACAATTTTTTGCTGCCCTGGGGAACATTCGGATTATCACTGATACCGGTAAGCTATTTCAAAAAACACTTCAGATGATATCAAATGGCTCAATGCCCCAACAATGGGTTCAACAATTGCTAATTGCAGCAGATGTTGGTATCGACGACTTTATCGTAATAGAGAAAGAAATTGACTGGAATGAACTAAATGATTTGATTAATATAGAAATTAACGTAAAAAATAACCCTGGCGCATGGAAAGCTTATACTTCTCAAGTATTGCATAAATACTATAATTCCGAGAAGGATACCATCGATGTCGAAACTTTTGATTTACAAGATGCAGAATCCATGGGAACGAAGCTGATGTTTGGCTTTGCTGAACCGCTTTATAGAATTTTAACTGGAGGCGGAGTTCTTATCATTGATGAAATGGATAAAAGCCTTCATTATTTTCTTACTAAAGTAATCATCGAGTTATTCCAAAAATCAAGGTCAAATCCTCATAATGCGCAGTTGTATTTTACAACACATGATGTGGCATATCTTGAAAAAATGAGTTTTCGTAGAGATGAGATATGGTTTGCGGAAAAGAATACTAAAAATGCTTCTAATCTATATTCTTTAGCTGAGTTCAAAGTGAGAAACGATGCTTCGTATGGAAAAGATTACCTAAGGGCTAAGTATGGTGCGGTTCCTTATACTGATTTTGATAAGTTTGCCAAGCTGTTAACTGACGGTGATGAATGAAGGAATTATCATGGAGAAAAGCTACAAACGGAAGAATAGTACTCGTAAGCTTGCCCCTGATTTGATAATTATCTACACTGAAGGGACAAGAACTGAACCGTATTATTTTGATTGCTTCAAATTGAATCCGATAACTTTGAAAACCATCGGCTTAGGCATGAATACAAAGAGTTTGGTCAGATACATGGAACGAGATGTTGGCAAAGTTGTAAAGGAGTATGCGAAGAAACATGACATGCATATAAGTGAAGTTGATTACATTGTTTGGTGTGTTTTCGATAAAGACGATTTTACAAAAGCTGATTTTAACGATGCCATAAGGATTGCGGAGAGTAAACATTATCGGGTTGCTTATTCAAATGAGGCGTTTGAGTTGTGGTATGTTTTGCATTTTGATTATCTTGATGCGGGGATAGGTAGAGATCAATACTGCGAAATACTGTGTAATAAACTAAAGGCAAAATACGAGAAAAATAGACAGGATATGTATGATGAACTGAAGGATAAGCAGCAAACTGCTATCCGTAATTCAAAAAGACTATTCAAATCTTATCCACCAATGAGCAATCCAACTTCCATGAAACCGGTAACTAAAGTACATGAACTTGTTTTGTACCTGAACCAATTTCTACGATAATGGGTTCCGCTTCCGTCGTACGCGGAAATTGGGAAAGCTTTCAGAGAATTAGACTTTATACTATAATCCCCGCTCCTTTTGATACTCCTCTATCTCCGCTCTTTGTTTATCGAAACCTGCTTTGCCCATGAGGGCGTAGGTGGCGATCTTTCCAGCTTCCACTCCAGGCTGATCCAATGGGTTGATGTGCAGCAGTTTGCTGGCGAAGACGGTTTGGATTTCGTAGAGCATAATGAATTCGCCCAAGTGGTAGGCATCTATGGCGGGGAAAATGAGATTGGCATTGGGACGCATGGCTTGGGACAGGGCAATTTCCGTGGCAAAGCGTTCGGCATTAAGCAGTTCGGAGAGCTTTTTACCACCCAGATAGCTGACCTCCTCCCGCTCTGGATGCAGATTGGGGATAGTGTAGTCGTGCTTGAAACTATCCACGGTAAGGAAGGTGAACACTTTGTCGTTTGGCCCTTCGGTGTATAGCTGCACCTGGGAATGCTGGTCTGTAGTGCCAAGTGCTTTTACGGGGGTTTGGCCTACAAAGATATCGCGGCCTTTGATGTCCTTGCGCTTGCCCAAGCTTTCGGCCCATAGCTGACGATACCAATCGGCAAAATCATACAGGGCATTAGCATAGGGCATCATCACGCTGATGTTTTTGCCCTGCCGGTAATAGAGGAAATGGATGAGGCCGTTCAGATAGGCTGGATTGGCAAAAATATCGGTGCATTCACAACGCATCCGCATGGCTGCCG
Source organism: Cloacimonetes bacterium UBA6081 (assembly GCA_002428685.1). GTDB lineage: Bacteria > Cloacimonadota > Cloacimonadia > Cloacimonadales > Cloacimonadaceae > Cloacimonas. The sequence goes on from DIXL01000001.1 coordinate 8,824, forward strand.
CACCACTCAATAAAGCTTTTATGTCTATACCCACAAAGGCGGAGGACACCAAGCCCACATCGGTGAGAATGCTGAAGCGGCCACCCACATTATCCGGAACCACAAAGCTTTTGTAGCCTTCCTGCTTTATCACCTGGCGCAGAAAGCCTTTTTCCTTGTCGGTGGTTATCACAATGCGGGATTGGTAATCAGCGGGAAATTTGCGTTTGATCAAATCCACCAAAATCATATAGCCAGCCATGGTTTCGGCGGTAGTTCCACTTTTGGTGATGATGTTAAACAGCGTAGTATCCAGATTTATACCTGCTAAAATCTCATGGAGAAACACTGGATCAACATTGTCGTAAACATATAGTTTTTTAGGTAGTTCTGCTTCGGTTTTCAGGGCTGAATAAAGGGCTTTGTTACCTAAAGCAGAGCCACCAATGCCCAAAACCACCATGGTATTGAACTTGGGGTCGAGGTGAGTAATAAAACTCTCAATATGGCTAATATCGCTTTCGGGCAGGTTGTAAAAGCCCAAAATGTCGGCTCTGCGGTCTGATAGGATTTCCTGATGGGCGGCACCCACAATTGCTGCGGAATCCTTCAGTTTTTCTATCGGTAAGGCAGAAGGGAAGTGCTGAGAAGCTAAAAGATTATGGTAAGCAAACTTGAGCATGGAAGCCTCCTAAATTTGGTAATATGGTTTAAGTTCTTTGTAGATAAGCTGTTCCACCTCCCGAAGCGAGCAGGAAAAATTAAAGCGGGAGATGATTGAGGTAAGATTGTCATCACAATTTTGGACTATCGCCTTCACGGTGAAATAGCTGGCAGGATTTACGCTAAGTTCTTTGATGCCCATGCCAATCAGCAGTGGGATATACATGGGATTGGAAGCCATTTCGCCGCAAACTGATAGTGAAGTGTTATATTTGGAAGCACTTAATACAGTCTGCCGGATAAGATTTAGGACAGCAGGATGATGCTGGATATAGTATCTGATCACGTTTTCGTTGTTGCGGTCAACTGCCAGAGTATATTGCACGAGGTCGTTTGTGCCAATGCTGAGGAAATCACATTCCTTGGCCAAAGCGTCAGCTCCCAAGGCGGCAGACGGAATTTCCACCATGGCACCCAAGGGAATGGAGACATCAAAAGCTATGCCCTGAGAGTAAAGCTCTTCCTGACAATGGTTGAACACGTGCTTGGCTTCCAGAAAATCGTCCACGTCAATAATCATGGGAAACATAAGGCGGATGTTTCCATAGGCTGAAGCTCGCAAAATTGCCCTCAATTGAGTGCGAAATACTTCATGATGGGCAAGGCTGAATCTGATGCCACGGTTACCCAGATAGGGATTATCCTCGGCTGAACCAAGCCCCAAGGGAGCAAGCTTATCGCCCCCCAAATCGAAGGTTCGGATTGTAACCGTTGCAGGGGCAAGGCGTTCAGTTATTTGACGGTAGATTTCGAACTGCTCATCTTCACTGGGGAGGTTTTGCTGCGAAATATATAAAAATTCGGTGCGGAATAAACCGATGCCGTCGCAATCAAGATTTGAAATTACCTCCAGTTCCTCCGGAAGGCCAATATTGGTGAAAAGGGTGATGGTTTGGCCATCAGCTGTTTGTGATAGCGAGGCTTTCAGCTTTTCCAGCTTTTGCCGCAGAAGATCTTCCACTTGCACTTTTTGGGCGTAATATTCCAGGGTTTCTTCGTCCGGATTCACCAGTAGCTTGCCTTCATCACCATCTACAATAAGTAAATCGTCGTCTTTCACCTCGCTCAGAAGGTGCTGAACATTAGCGATGGCAATTAAACCGAAAGCTCTGCTTAAAATGGAGGCATGGGAATTGTAAGACCCTTTGGCACACAAATATGCGCCGATTCCGGTGTGTGCCAGTTTGCTGACCAAAGATGGCGTAATATCTTTAAAGATGGGAACTTGATCGTATTCCAGATTTTCCGGTAAAGCACTGGTGATTCCGCTAAGGGCATTCAACAAGCGGGTTCCGATATCCCGATAGTCCATCGCTTTCAGGGCAAAGGCTTCCACCCGCATAGATTCAAATTGCTGAACAATGGTTCTAAAACTGTCCTGCACCGCTAAACCTGCATGATGCAGCTTTTCTTTGATGTTGCCGGTAACCAGGTTGTAAATTTCCGGATCGTGTAAAATATCCCTGTGGCTGGCAATGATGCCTGCGTCGGAAGAATTTAAGGAACTTTGACGCAATTCCTTACCAATTTCTGCATCTACCGCAGCTATGGCATCACGAAAACGCTTGATTTCTCCATCCACAGCTTCCGAAGTTACCAGGTAACGCTCCACATCTCTTTCCTCCATCACGATATGCAAAGCGCGGCCGATAAATAGGCCATTATTAATGCTGTTGCCGGACAAACGAATCACTTCACTCTCCAAATCCGCTATTTATCAATTCCACAAGCTCTTCCAGCAGATAATCTTCATCTATTCCATCGGCTATTAAATCCAGCTTAGATCCGCATTCGGCAGCCAGCATCATTACGCCCATAATGCTTTTTCCATTTACCTTCATGCCATCCTTTTCAATAAAAAATTCACTACGGAATTTTGTGGCAGCCCGCACTAAAAGAGATGAAGGACGCGCGTGTAACCCGAGTTTATTGGTTACTGTTACCGCTATCTGTTTCATCAGAGGATCCCTCGAGGTTCTTTAGCATGGTTTTCTTGCGGATTTCGTCGTTTATTTTGCGGTTAAAATCTTCTGCCGCATCATAGCCCACACTTTTCAAAATCATATTCATTGCGGCAACTTCCACAATCACCGACACATTTTTACCAGGAGAAACAGGTAGATAGATGATAGGAATCTTTACGCCCAAATGCTCTGCATAATTATTGACAAGTCCGATGCGTTCATAATCCATGTTCTCCTGCCAGGGCATCAGCTCAATCTGCAGGTCTATGGTTTTTTGTTTACGGGTGCGTTCGATGCCAAACATGCGTTCTGCGTTCACAAAACCAACTCCCCTGATTTCCATAAAGTGCCCGAATTCGCGTCCCGGACGTCCCAACAACTGGTCGTCCAGGTAACGCAAGGTGATTAAATCATCGCCTACCAGGCTGTGGCCGCGATGCACCAGATCAAGGGCACATTCGCTTTTGCCAATCCCGCTTTTTCCGGTGAGCAAAATACCCAATCCGAACACATCAATCAGGGTGGCATGAATGGTTTTTTCCAGGGCAAAGATTTCGTGCAGATACCGTGAAATGTGCTCCATCAGGTTAATTGTGGATAAACGGCTGGAAAGCAGTGCTATGTTTAGATCGTTGGCCAGATATTCCACAATCGGTGGTAAGGTTAGTCCCTTCGAAATAATGATGCAAGGGATATCTGTTTTGAACATTTCGCGGATGCGGGTAACAAGCTCCTCTTCATTCAGGCTTTGCAGATACCGCACTTCGGTTTCACCAAAAACCTGCACCCGTTCTGCTGAAAACACTTCCAAATAACCTGCCAAGGCAAGTCCGGGTCTGTTTACATGAGGGGAGCTGAGCTTTTTATTCAAGGTCTCAGGCTCGGTAATCAGCGAAAGTGCCAGGTCTTTCTTTTTGGTATCAAAAAAGTCATAAACAGTTATCTCTTTCATCGGGGCTCCTTAGGGCAAGAGAATTACAAAGAGTAAAAAAGTTAAAAAGGAAAAGAGAAAAGAAGGGGTTATCGAGAGTGATTGGAACTGCCCTATTGCCTGGCCAATTGCGGATGGACGGCCAAAGCTAAGCTTGTTTATCATCTCTCTTTCCTCTTTTCCTCTTTGTTATATAGTCTTTTTTTATGGTTCCAGCAGCTTGTAAAATTCGTGATCTTTGGTTACCAGAACGTTGATGCTATCGGTTTCGATGTTTTTAAAAATAAGATACTCATCCTTGCTGGTTTCCAGTTTTTCCAAAGCTTCCGGAACGCTCATAGGTTCAGTAACTACACGTTTGGTTTTTATAGTTTTTCTTTTCCTGTCCACAGCGTCAACAAAGATGTCTGTAGCGTGGGAAAAATCATCAAACTGGTCTTTCAGGGCTTTCTTTTGGTGATCCGTGATGCGATCTTTGAGCTTTTTTATCTGTCCTTCCATCTTGTCCAAGGCGGTGTCGATAGAAAGATACATATCCATTTCCTCAGACTCGCTTTGTAAACTAAATTTGGCAGCATGAAGCGACAGTTCACAAATGTTGCGGCTGTTTTCCAAGGCCAGAGTAGCATGCACTGTGATAATGTGATCAAAGTATTTCTTCAGTTTTAGGCATGAAGTTTCCACATAATCACGGATAGCTTTGGTAAGCTCGAAATGACGTGCTGTAATAGTGATCTGCATTTGGATTCCTCCTTTAAATTTTGTGGATTGATAGTTTGCGCAGGTCTTCCAGCGATTCCATAATGGCTTCTGACAATGTGGGATGTGCAAAAACCACGGATTCAACAGACTCTGCGGTGTTTTTATTGGAAATCATAATCGTTCCCTGGGCAATAAGCTCTGCTGCATTAGGGCCCATAATGTGCATACCGATCAGCTCACCTGTATCTTTACGGGCAATGGTTTTAACAAACCCGAGGGTAGCACTCATGGCTATGGCTTTTCCATTTGCCGCGAAGGGGAATTTGCCGATAACGATTTCGCCATAAAGTTTTTCGGCCTCTGCTTGGGTGTAACCCACAGAGGCAATTTCCGGATGCGTGAAAGTGCAGCGCGGAATATTTGTATAGTTTAGGGGTTCTGGGGTTCTGGGGTGCTGGGATGCTGGGGTGGTGGGGTCTTTGAGGGTTGAGGCAATGTGTTCCACCGCAATCAAACCTTGTTTACTGGCAGTGTGAGCAAGCTGAAGTTTGGCGGTTACATCGCCAATGGCATACACTTTATCCAGATTCGTGCGCATGGCAGCGTCGATGGCAATGGCAGCTTTTTCGGTGCTTAGGCTCAGGCCTTCCCAAACAAGATTATTAATTGGATTGCGGCCTACGCTCATCAACACCTTTTCGGCGGTAAGGGTATTGCCGTCGGAGAGGCTTAACACCATGCCATCAGGGCTTTTAGCAATGCTCTGCACCCCTGTATTAGTCAGCACTTTAATCCCGCTTTTCTTAAAATGCATTGCCAAACGCTTGGAAATCTCTTCATCTTCCAGGGCAATTAAGCGGGGTAAAAACTCAATGATGCTTACCTGGACGCCAAATGTTGCAAAAATGGAGGCAAATTCACAGCCAATAACTCCTCCGCCAACCACAGCCAGGCTTCTTGGCAGTTTTTCCATCTTCAGAATTCCGCTGGAAGACATTATATCCACTTCATCCATGTCTATGGCAGGCAAGCTTTTTGCTTCGCTGCCGGTAGCCACAATCAGATATTCGCAGCTATATTTCTCTCCGCTTGCAGTGGAAATAATATAATTCTCCCTATCTTTGGCCACGCTTTTGGCTTCGTCAATCACAAGCGGTATCTTGCGTTTGTGAAAGAGGAATTCAATTCCGCTTACCAGTTGCTCCACCACGGCATTCTTCCGCTGCCAGATTTTGCTGTAATCCAGCTCAAGCTCCATGCTGTTTAGGCCAAAGCTTTCCGCGTTGTGTATTTCGGATACCAGCTCTGCACTTTTCACCAGTGCTTTTGTGGGGATGCAGCCCCAGTTTAAACAAATTCCTCCCAGTCTGGCTTTTTCTATTAACAAGCAGGAAATCTGATATTGGGATAAACGAATAGCCGCTTCATAGCCTCCAGGGCCTCCGCCTATGATAATCACTTGGCTGTGTTGCATTTATTTTCTCCTGAGATGGCTGTTCAAAATCCCCATCTCATCGCGGTATTTTGTAATGATCCGACGCGATACATTAAGCCCGCCTGATTTTAATTGCGCCACCAATTCCTGATCGCTATAGGGATAGCGTTTGTTTTCGTCCTCAATCATTCGAATCAAATGCGTCTTCACTTTTTGACGGGAGATACTTTGATAATCGTCGTCCATCCCCGCAGTTGAAGTGAAGAAATCCTTCAGTGCATAAATCCCAAAGGGTGTTTCCGCATATTTATGTTTTACCACGCGGCTGATTGTGCTTTCGCTAACCCCCAAATCCTGGGCTATCACAGAATATGTCAAAGGCTCCATTTGGCCGGTGCCATGGTAGAAAAAGTCATATTGATGCTTGATAATAGATAGCGATACACGTTCCAGGGTTCTCATCCGCATAAAGATAGACTTTATTAAAAATTTGGCCGAGTTTATCCGCTCGCGCACAAACTGCATGGTTTCTTTATCAAAATATCCCCGGTTAATCATTTTGCGATAGCGGGGACTGATGATGATATTCGGGGTAATCTGGTCATTAATAATTATCTCATATTCACCATCTATCATTTTCATAGTAACATCGGGAAACACGTATGCAGCATTGGAGCCAAGAATTCTAAGCCCTGGTTTGGGATCAAGCTTGCCAATCTGCGCCTTGGCCGACATCACAGTTTCTTCGGAACAGGCAAAAACCGAGGCTAACTTCTGATAACGGCGGTGAATAAGGTTTTCAAATTCCTCGCCAATCATCCCGCAAATTATGCGGCTTTCCTTTTGTTCGTCGGTAAGCTGTGCCATCAAGCACTCGGTCAGGTTTCGTGCACCAATGCCTTTGGGGCTAAGGTTTAATACCAACTTATGCAGTTCATCGGCTCGCTCTGGCCTGATTCTATATCTTTTGGCCAGGTTGTATAGGTTAAACCTGGGGGGTAAAAAACCGTATTGATCGCAAGAATCTATCAAATCAGTGATAAAATCGCTTTCATTTTCGGGTAAATCCAAGGGGAAAAGCTGTTCCAAATACTTTTCCTTGGCGTTTTCTTCATAGCGGATGATAGATTCTATGTGGTCGGAGTCACTCTCGCCGTGCCAGCCTTCATAGCTGGAATGATAATTGTTCCAGCTATCTAAAACTTCTGTTAGCTCTTTGGCCTCTGCCAGGGTTTCGCAGTGATTTTCAGTTTCGTTGGTTTCTTCCAGCGGAGTTTCACTTTCGGGAGCGGGCTGTTCAAATTTGCTTTCATCGATGTCTTCTTCGTCTTTCTCTTCACGCAGTTCCAGCAGGGGATTATTTACCAATTCCTGCTTGATATAGCTTTCCAGTTCCAAAATCGGCAACGCCAGCATTTTTAGCGATTGCAGCATTTTGGGCTTTAAAGCCATTTCCTGCTTTTGTTTTAGAGAAAGATATTGATCCATCGAACTCATACGCTATTCTCAAAGGGATTAACCATAAACCGGTCTCCCAAATACAATTCTTTTACCGTTTCGTCATTTATCAATTCCTGCGAAGAGCCGGAAACAATGATTTTGCCTTGATAGATAATGTAAGCGCGGTTTACTATTTTCAAAGTCTCAATTGCATTGTGATCGGTAATCATGATCCCTATATCTTTATCCCGTAATTTGCTTATGATATCCTGAATATCGGCTACGGCAATAGGATCTACTCCGGCAAAAGGCTCGTCCATAAAAATAAACGTAGGCTTGGTAACCAAGGCGCGGGTAATTTCCAATTTACGGCGTTCCCCCCCAGAAAGAGTGTAGGCCTTTTGCTTGGCAACATGAGTAAGGTTTAGCTCTTCCAGAGATTCCTGCAAGCGATTTTTTTGCTCTTTACGGTTCATTTTTAGCGTTTGTAAAATCGCCATGATGTTGTCTTCCACGCTAAGCTTGGCAAAAATGGAAGGAGCCTGTGCCAAATATCCCAGCCCCAAGCGCGCTCTTTTATACATAGGTTTGTGGCTGATATCTGTTTCATCAAAGAAAACTTTACCCTTATTTGGTTTTGCCAAACCGATAATCATATAGAAAGTTGTGGTTTTCCCAGCCCCATTGGGGCCAAGAATCCCAACCACCTCACCCTGGCTCATTTCCATACAAAGGTCATTTACCACGGTGCGTTTTCCGTATATCTTAACGAGGTTTTGCGCTCGAATCTTATGCTTATCCATATCGATTATTAATCTAATGAATCCTGTATTTTTGTCAAGAAATACTTACAACTGGTTTGATTTTTGCTTTAGGCCCGTTTGAAGAGAGTCAGTGAAATCTGCAAATTGGGTCACCGAAACTTGCAAATACCAAAACAGATACAAGTCCAAGACTCTAAATGCTACCTTACGAAATCCATACTGGTATATTGCATATATCATTACGGAATTATTATCTTGATTTTGAGGCGGATATTAGTTACAACCACTTGGACAAAATAGTATCTGATTTGCAGATTTTGGTGATCAAAACATTAAAATTTACTGAATCAATGACCAAGTGGTTTTCTGCAAATGCTTTTCAGATATTCTTTTCTTTTATCTACTTATCTATTTTGTCCAAGTGATCGTCATTTGCAGATTTCAGTGACTCTTTATAAAGTCCTCACAACTACTCCGAAACATAGCACTCTAAACTGATAAATATCAGAGCCCCCACCCCCATTTGGCTAAATTCGCTTGACAGATATCCGCATTGTTTATATTTATAGACTCAGGCAAAATTTAGTTGGTTTGTTAGTGTAATGAACAGACAGATCTGCTTTTCGGACAAGAAATTATGGCAGCAACGGGAGAGTTTTAATCTCCAAAGGATAGTGGCGAGCATGGAAAGAACAGCAGTTTTACCAATAGCATTTTCTCCCGCTCCAAACAAAAAGCCGATTACCACATGATTAAATCATAAACTTAGATAAAAGGAATAAGCAGAATGAAACAGTTTTCTATTCTTATCGCACTGTTAGCTCTCTGTAGCGTTTTTTACGCACAAACAGAGGATTGGTTGTGGACACAGCAAGCGGGCGGAACCAGTTATGACTTCGGACAGGCAATCGCCACCGACAGCTGCGGAAATAGCTTTGTAACGGGGAATTTTTTCGGCACTGTAACTTTTGGTACTACTACCCTCACCACCAATGGAGGTTATGACATCTTTATCGCCAAACTGGATACAAATGGTAATTACCTTTGGGTACAGCAATCCAGCGGGACAGGCAGTGAATATGGCTACGGTATCGACATCGACAGCAGCGGTAACAGCTATATAACGGGGTATTTTACCGGCAATGCCATCTTTGGCAGTAACATATTCAATAGTGGTGGAAGTAATGACATCTTTATCGCCAAGCTTGACAGTGTTGGAAACTACCTCTGGGCACAGCAAGCCGGGGGGACAAGCGATAACAAGAGTGTTGGCATTGCCACCGACGGCAGTGGCAATAGCTATATAACGGGATACTCTTATGGAAATGCCTCATTTGGCAGCACTACGCTTATTAATAGCGGAGTTTGCGACATCTTTATCGCCAAGCTGGATACCAATGGCAACTACCTTTGGGCAAAAAAAGCCGGTGGGACAAGCTATGACAACGGCTATGGCATCGCCACCGATATCAGCGGCAATAGCTATGTAACGGGAAGTTTTGAGGGTACTGCCACTTTTGGCAGCATCACGCTCACCAGTAGCGGAGGTAGCGACATCTTTATTGCCAGCCTGGATACCAGTGGTAACTACCTGTGGGCACAGAAAGCCGGGGTATCAAGCAATGAAAGTGGCTATGGCATTGCCACCGACGGCAGCGGCAATAGCTATGTAACGGGATGTTTTGCTGGCACTGCCACTTTTGGCAGCAGCACGCTTACCAGTAGCGGAGGCAGCGACATCTTTATCGCCAAGCTGGATCCTGTTGGCAACTACCTTTGGGCAAGAAGAGGCGGTGGAATAGGCGATGACAACGGCTATGGCATCGCCACTGATGTCAACGACAATTGCTATGTAACGGGATATTTCCAAGGTATCGCCACTTTTGGAAGCAGAACGCTCACCAGTAGTGGAAATAGTGAAATCTTTATCATCAAGCTGGATTCTGTTGGAAACTACCTGGGGGCTAAGAAAGCTGGCGGCACAAGTGCTGAACAAGGTAATGGCATTGCAGCGGATAGTAGCGGCAATAGCTATGTAACTGGATATTTTAATGGCACTGCCACTTTTGGTGGCAGCAGCTTTAGCAGTAGTGGGAATTCAGACATCTTTATCGCCAAGAAATCTTCAGCCCCTGTGCTAATCATTAATGAAGCCATAATTGACTTTGCCACTGCCTACCTTGGCTATAATTCTACACATAATCTGTGGTTAAGGAACTTGGGGGGAGATACCCTTTCTGTCGATTCTCTATTCTTTAAGCTAACAGATTCACTCTTTGAAGTGACAGGGCTTACCCTGCCATTAGAGATTGCCTATGGCGACAGCGCAGCTATTCAAATCCGCTTTACACCTCTGGTGGGGGGGGCTGTTACCGATAGCCTGATTATCTATAACAATTCCATTAATCTGCCCAGAGTAGCTATCAGGCTAAGCGGAACGGGGCAATATGTACCGCCCAAACCACCGGAAAACGTGGATGTCGTAATGGATGGCGGCAATGCGGTTATAAGCTGGGATGCGGTTACGGAAACGGTAATGCATACGCCCATAGAGCCGGATTATTATCTGGTGTTTTACAATGGCTCTTCTGATCCGGAAACCGGGCTTTATTACTATCTGGGCAGGTCGTGGACCTTGTCGCATATCCACGATGGGGTTGGCTTGCATGCCCAACACATGTTCTACCGGGTGCGTGCCTACAAATACTATGGGCGCAGCTCCTTCGACCTTTCCTCCTTGGTGCCAGGCATGAGTGAAGCCGAGGTGATGTGGCAATTGAGAATTGAGAATTGAGAATTGAGCCCCTTGTGGGTGGCAGATTGGAAAACATGTAACAGGCATTATATGTCGCCCGTAAAGGGCTAATAGGGGGTTGTGGTGCACTGAGACGAGGGGGTTACGCTTCGCTGCACACCCTCGCTATTATGTGTCGCCCTACGGGCTAATCCCCTGAAACTGGCACCTGAAACCTGTCCCCTTCCTTACTCACTCTGTTTCTTGGCAAATAGTAGCCTCTCAAGCCGTTCGCAAAGTAAGTTTGAGGGGGTATTACGTGGGTGCAAACCCATTGGTTGAGATGAAGCATGGAAACAATGGTTTAGGGCTAAGTGTGGTTGATTATCCGCTTATGATTAGCCTTATCGTGGAAAATATTCCACAGCTTTGGTGCTATCAATCCAATTATGTGCTTGACACCGGATTTGGTTTGTGTATCCCATGAACGCGTGTGTCCCACGTTGGGAGACATCATAAAAAGGAGTAGATTGTGAAATACGCATTAGTAGCTCTTTTGTTATTTACAGCTTCGCTTAGCGGGGTAAACCTGATTAACGAGGCTTTTTCTTCTCCACCCGATCATCCAGCCGGATGGACTGCAACGGGTCCCAACCCCAGTGCATAGTAGATCGTTCTTAATTTAACC
>DIXL01000097.1 GCA_002428685.1 Cloacimonetes bacterium UBA6081
AGAGTTCGGATATTCATCCGAACTCAGCAAGACTAAATCTAATTCTATCTTATTGGGGTAGGCAGAATAATCTTTCACTGCTGGATGCAATCAGGAGTAACCTCAGGATAGTTCTCACAAGCAGCGGCCAAATCAGCTTTATCTATGGCTATCACTTCGTTATGAAGTGCTTTATTCAATTTAACTCCGCTAAAGGGAGGGTTGATAGTCTCCACGTGCAGCGCATAGTTAACAATTAGCCCGGCAAAGACAATTGACACCATGCTCATCAATTTTACCAGAATGTTTATACAAGGGCCAGCTGTGTCCTTAAACGGGTCACCAACCGTGTCTCCCACAATTGTAGCCTTATGAGCCGGAGAACCTTTTCCACCATGAGCTCCGCCTTCCACATACTTCTTAGCGTTATCCCAGGCCCCACCGGAATTGTTCATCATAACTGCCAGGACAAAGCCAGAGGACAATGCTCCAACCAAAACGCCCAATACACCGGCAACTCCCAAAATTAACCCTGCAATTATCGGGGTTAAGATTCCAAGCAAGGCAGGGGCAAGCATTTCTTTCTGAGCTCCTACGGTGGAAATCTTTACGCAGCTAGCATAATCCGGCTTCCCAGTGCCTTCTAAAATCCCGGGGATTTCTTTAAACTGACGCCTAACTTCCTTTACCATTTGTCCGGCTGCACGTCCTACAGCCTTGATGGTTAACGAGGAAAAGACAAATGCCACCATCGCCCCTATAAAAATTCCCAACAGGAACTTCGGATTTAGCACATTGATCTGGTAAAAGCTGATGAAATCTGCCACAGAGGCTTTTGTTAAAAGAACTTTTTCGCTATAATCACTTCCGTAATGGATGTTTAAAAACAGCACTTTCCCAGCCTTTTCGCCCATCATCAAAAGCCCGCCTCTAATCTCTTCTAAATAAGCCGCCAACAGTGCCATCGCTGTTAAAGCTGCACTACCAATAGCAAAGCCTTTTCCAGTAGCCGCTGTGGTGTTACCAACTGAATCGAGGTTATCGGTCATAACTCTAACTTCTTCGGGTAAATTGCTCATTTGTGCATTTCCACCAGCATTATCGGCTATAGGCCCAAAAGCATCCATGGCCAATGTAACTCCCAAAGTGGCCAGCATGCCCACGGCCCCAAAGCCAATACCGTATAAACCCATTTCTATGGAAGAAAACCCATGGCTGCAGATAAATGCCGCTAAAATCCCAATCACAATGGTTATTACCGGCGCAGCGGTAGAACGCATGCCAACTGCTATGCCTTCCAAAATTACGGTTGCCGGCCCGTAATCCGATTGATCTGCGATCCCTCTGGTAGCCTTATAACTATGTGAGGTTTCCAATTCGGTAAAATAGCCAATTAAAATTCCCGCCACCAAACCGATGACAGTGGAGATAAACACTCCAAAATAGTAATCTGCCGGCAGCAAAGCACGAGAAATGAAAAACGCAGCAACGGCAATGAGGGCAGAGCTGAGGTAAACACTTTTATTAAGGGCAAACATCAGTTCTTTGGTGCCGGCATTTTCTTTGGTTCCCACCGCAAAGATGCCAATTATAGACAGGATTGCACCCACACCTGCTAAAACCATTGGAGCTACCACAAAGTTCACTGCCCAGGCAGAATAGCTTTCGCCTAACATAGTAACCGCTCCCATACCCAAAGCAGCTGTTGCCAAAATGGAACCGGCATAACTTTCGTATAAATCTGCCCCCATGCCTGCCACATCACCAACGTTATCACCTACGTTATCTGCAATAGTTGCAGGATTGCGGGGATCATCTTCAGGAATATCTGCTTCCACTTTCCCCACCAGATCAGCACCAACATCTGCTGCTTTGGTATAAATTCCTCCCCCCAAACGGGCAAATAAAGCCTGTGTAGAAGCACCCATCCCAAAAGACAGCATGATAATGGTTATTTTATCCAAAGGAAATTGGTAGTAGTTTAAAATGTAAAACCAGGCAGAGATATCAATAAGAGCCAAGCCAACCACAGTTAATCCCATTACGGCACCTGCTCTAAAGGCAACCTTCAAGCCCTTGTTCAGGCTTTTGGTGCAGGCTTGCGCTGTGCGATTGGAAGCCAGAGTGGCAATATTCATCCCTATATATCCCGCCAGTCCACTAAAGAAACCACCGGTTAAAAAAGCCCAGGGTATCAGCCAATGCAGAACTCCCAAACCCCATACCATAATTTGAAATACGATAAATGCCACACAAAAAAAGATAATAACACCCTTATATTGTTGACGTAAATAGGCAAAAGCCCCTTCACGAACATAACCGGCAATCTCTTGCATTCTGGCAGTCCCAGGCTCATGTGCCTTTACCTGATAGAAAAATACCATTGCAAACACCAAAGCAAGCATTGCTCCCAAAGGAGCTATAAACCACAAAACAGGAATAGCAACCATTTACAATACCTCTAACTTTTTCATTTGGAGACAATCACACCATCAAATCTTCCAATACGGGGCTAAGTATAGCATAGCTTAATTCTGTCAAACAGATTCTGAACGAAACCCCGTGCACCATATAAATAGCATTGTTATTGCACTGCTATGGCATTACTATAACAATACTATGAAGCATCGTAATGCCATTGTAATGCATAAGCAATCAAACAGCTTTGCAAGCAACCACGCGATAAGCAAGAACTTTGTGTATAGAGTAAAACCTAATGAAGCACTAACGGGAGGGACTTAGGCCAGCACAGCTATGCAGGGTTCTGTTTTTTGCCTTCCGCCACCAGTTCATACAGCAGGTAAGCATTCAGCATATATAGCACTTTGTCAAATTCACGATCTCCGGGGATGATGAGATCGGCATTTTTCTTGGTAGGCTCTATGAAGGCTTCATGGCTGGGTTTCACCGTTTGCAGATACTGATCCAGCACGCTTTCGGGGTTTCTGCCGCGATTCACAATATCCCGTTGCATACGTCTGGCCAGGCGTAAATCGGAATCGGTATCCACATAGATTTTTAGATCGGATAAAGCAATAAGCTCGGGATAATAGAGGGCAAAAATGCCTTCCAGGATAATTACATCGGCAAAAGCTACGCAGGTTCGGCCTTCGGTGCGGCAGTGGGTGGAAAAATCATAATCAGGGATGTTTACTGCATCACCCTGGAGCATTTGCTTCAAATCTGAAAGCAAAAAGGGAGTGTCGATAGAATCGGGATGGTCAAAATTTACTCTGGCTCGCTCTTCCGGGGGAAGATGGCAGAGATCGCAGTAGTAGTTATCGTGGGAGATGATCACCGTTTTCAAATCGCTTAGCCTCATTCCGATGGCGCGGGCAATTGTGGTTTTACCGGAACAGGTGCCTCCCCCTATCAGAACCAATCGCACATTGTTCATTTTGCCTCCATCCATTTGGCAAGAGCCGTTAGCAAGCTGGTTTTAAGACCAGAGAAGCATAAATTTGTCAAACAATACTGTTGCAGATTTTGCGCCGCTTGTTCCAGCAGCTTGGGGGCGCGTAAGACCTCGATAATCTTGTTGCCAATAGCCTCACTGCCCTGTTCTGCCAAATAGCAATCCTCGGGAATAGACCAGGATGAAACGGCTTGCTGACTGCAAATAATGGCTTTACCAGCTTCGCCCGAACGCAAAATCCTGCCCTCATTATCCGCTTCGTTCAAGGGTAAAAGTACAAACAGAGCTTTCGGCAGAAGGATGCTTAGCTGCTCAAAAGGCGCATAAATGATCCTGCCTCCGCAAATAGCCTGCAGCTCTTCCCCACCGCAAAGAACAACAGTTATGTTCTTCTCCACCAGTTTTTTAGATATTCGGGGATAGAGATGGGATACTATGTCTCTGCCCACCTCAAGATTGGCAACTTTAGCTGGATCACCCCAAAAAAGAATGCTATTGCAATCCGCGGATGAAGTAGCCACTATTGGGGCTTCCGAGATGTTTATTGGCAGTGGCAAAAGAGCTGTATTCTTTTCTCCCAGTTTGTAAGTGTTTCTGAACATCACGGCATCTGCCGGATTGGCAAAGAGATAATAAAAGCGGGAATTTATCAGAAATTTGTTCCAAGCTTTCTGGCGCACTAAGTTCCACAGGGCAAGGGCATTTTCCGGCTTTTTATTCGCATTCCAGGCACTATCCAGGCTTGGTAAACAATTGCAATCTATATCTATAACAACAATACAATTGGGCAGTGTCTTTTTAATAGTTTGTGCCAAAGGTAAGCAGGATAACCCTGCCACCACGATCAGTTCGTAACGCTTGCTATCCAGGATATTGATAAATCGTGCGTTTTGCCCTTTTGCCAGCTTGTGAAAGCTTTCCGGAATCAGCACTTTTTGGCTTTCCAGGCTCAGGGAATATTGCTTGTCAAAACCGCTGTGTGCCGCAACCGGAATCTCTTTGTAAGCACTATCTTTCAACAAAAGCAAATCGGCATCAAAAGCCGGACTAAGGACACTCCACAAAAAGCGGGATCTTTCTCCTTTGGGAGAATTGTTTTCGACGAAAGGCTCATCTATAAAGAGGATTTTTTGTAAGGGAACGGTCGCAATTTGGTTTAGCATCTCAGGTTTATCCTAAAATTGTTTTGACATTATCAGCTTGGAGCAAATTTCTGGAGAATTGTGTATAACTGATTCATTTCCACGGGCTTGGAGATATAGTCATCCATTCCGCATTCTAAAAAGTGCTCTCTATCGCCTACCAGAGCTGCTGCCGTAAAAGCTATGATGGGAGTGTGAATCCCCTGCGAAATTTCGTGAAGGCGCAAAGATTGAGTGGCAGTTATTCCATCCATCACAGGCATTTGAATATCCATTAGAATGGCATGATAACGGTGTTTTTTGCACAAATCCAAGGCTTCCTGTCCATTTGCAGCTATTGTAACCTGAATGTTCCAGCTTTCAAGCTGCCTCTTGGTTACAGCTTGATTGATGGGCTCGTCTTCCACCAGAAGAACTTGCATATTTGGCAGGGTTTGCAGTTTTATTTCCGGATGGCTTAGCTGTTCCACTATCGGTTCTGTTTGCTCTCCCTGAAGTGCGAAGGGGAGAATAAAGAAAAAGCTGCTTCCCTTTGCAGGCTCGCTTTCTACCCAAATAAAGCCACTCATCAGCTCTACCAGACGTTTTACAATAGAAAGCCCTAAGCCGGAACCCCCATATTTACTGGTGATTAGCGGATCGGCTTGGGAAAAATTATCGAAGATATCCTGCTGTTTCTGAGGGTCTATGCCTATGCCGCTATCGCTTACGCAAAACAAGAGGCGAATGTCGCGGTGGGTGATGGTGTAAATATCCACACTAATTTCCACAAAACCCTCTTCGGTGAATTTTACGGCGTTTTGCAGCAGGTTTATCAATACTTGTTTCAAACGAAGCTGATCGCCATATAAAACGTTGGGAATGCGGTCGTTTACTTTGCTTTTAATCTGCAATTGCGGCTTTTTGCTGTTGATAATGATAGGTTTTTGAATGTCATTTATCAAGTAACGTAGGTTGAAATCGCTGGTAATAAGATCTAACTTACCGGATTCAATTTTGGAGAAATCGATGATATCGTTCACAATTTTCATTAGGCTACGCCCCGACGAATACATAATCTCATAGTATTCTTTTTGCTCCGCAGAGGCATCAAGCTGCATCAAAACCTGAACAAAGCCCATAATTCCATTTAGGGGAGTGCGGATTTCGTGGCTCATATTTGCCAGGAAATGCGTTTTGGCAATGTTTGCAGATTCGGCTTTTTCTTTGGCTATCAGTAACTGGGCTTCCAGATTCTTTTGTGAAGTGATATCCAGCATATAGCCATAAAACAAGTGTTTGTATTTGGAGCTATCGATATGAGTAAAATAATCTAAAACCCAGCGGACTTCTCCGGATTTGGTGAGCACCCGGTATCTTCTGATCGTATATTCCTGAAGACTATCGTCGTCATCATGGTAATTGTATTTATCCTTATCTTCAGAGAAAACAATGTCTTTTAAGCCTTCCCCCAAGTTTTGAATTTCGTCCACCGAATAGCCCCATTGATCTACATTTTCGGAGATCATCAGGATTTTAATGGGATCTGTCTGCATTTTATACAGAATTACCGGTCCCCGGACAAAGATAGAATATTCACGTTGCAATTCTATTTCGATATCATGCTTATAACCAATTTCTTCATTCAAGGCAGTTTTGCAGGTTTTCAGCTTCTTGCGGTAGATAATAGCAGCTAAAAACAAAACCAGGATTAGCAATAAGACCGAGATAATCGCCAAGCTATCATACTTATAGAAGGATTTCTCAGCAAGCAATGCAGATTCCAGCTTTCCGAACCATTTTTCCTGTATTAACCTAAGCTGACCGCTATTACTAAGGATAATCAGGGCATTATTTATCTCGTTTATCAATTGTTGGTCTTTGGCAGCATAGCAATACTCTTTTTGCAAGATACGATAGGGTAAAGTTTTGATGTGCTTTAGCTTATCCTGAGCAATAATGAACATGCCATTCATGTGATTTACAATGGCAGCATCATAATCGCCAGAATCAAGCAGCTTTAGAGCATCCTCCTGAGTTGGGACTTCAATCAAAGCACCTTTAAAACTTACTCTTTTCAGGTAATCACTGGCTATATCACCTTGCTGAATTACAACAGTGGCATCTAACAAATCATCTGCTTTGCTAATCTTTGATCCTTTCCGCACAAAAATGGAACGCCAGGTTTGAGTGTGTGAATCGGATATCGACATAATTTGAGCTCTTTCTACAGAAAAAGCCATACCCTGAACTAAATCTATTTGCCCGGCATCCAACCAGGAACGAACCAAAGCCCACTTTGCCAGCCTGAATTCCGGAGTCCAGTTTAGCTGGTTGCAAATAGCGCGGCTGAGTTCTACATTGTAACCATCTGGCTCGCCCTGACTGTTCAAAAACTCGTAGGGGGGATAGTTGTAATCCCCGCCAATGATCACTTTCCGCTTCACAGAGATTCCGGACTGCGCCTGCAAACTACTTAGCAGGAGGACTACCCAAAAAACCAAAATGAGTCTTAAGCGCATCTGTCTCCTTTACAAGCCTTGCTTTTTGATGTAAGCCGGCATATTGAACTTTCTGTTTAATCCTGCGGCATTCATATACCGGACCGAGCCATATATTGGACGGTTTTGCCAGGGTCTGTCGTGTTTTCCAAAACACCAGGCCACACCCGCATAAGCATTTGGATCGCGGCCATCCAATTCATACGTATTGTTTAAGTATAAAAGCACCTGGTATGCTTCCTCGGGGGAATCAAACCAAGCCAACAGCCTTTTTCCCCAATACATCCTCATATAATTATGCATCTTTCCAGTCTCCATCATTTCCTTTTGAGCAGCATTCCAGTAGGGATCGTCGGTAGCGCATTGCAGCGATCTGTCAAGTGAATATTGGGTTTCGCGCTTATCGTTAAGGTGGTTAAGCAAGGTTTGCTTAGCCCAGTTTGGCAGGCAGTTAAAGTTGTCATAATTGCTGTTGTAATGGCAGAAATTGAAGCTAAGCTCTCTGCGGACAATCAATTCTTCCGCAAAAGCTGCATAGTTTTGGATGAAATCGTCATTAGCCTTCTTCTGTTCAATCATCTGGCTTAGTTGAAGCATATTAAAGCCACCTG
The DNA here is from genome assembly GCA_002428685.1 of Cloacimonetes bacterium UBA6081. Classification (GTDB taxonomy): domain Bacteria; phylum Cloacimonadota; class Cloacimonadia; order Cloacimonadales; family Cloacimonadaceae; genus Cloacimonas. Next base: position 7,628 of record DIXL01000097.1, read on the forward strand.
CTTCACTTAAATGTTGAATAATTTCCATAGCTGCAATTTGGCCAAAATGCAGATAGGGACTAAGATTACTTTGGATGTTTAGAGATGGTTCGTTTCGCTGCGTTGCGTAGAGTTTAATTCTTTCGTTTAAAATAGTCTGTAAGTGCTTTAGTGCCTGGCTTCTGCCACCCTTGTAACAACTGCTCGCCTCCAGGCAAATCCCAAGATTTAAGGACTCAAACACCCAAGCGCAAAATTCGCTCCAACTCTGCTTGGTTGGTTGGCAGAAGGGCACTTGCAGTTTAATCTCGCTTTGTTTAACGACAGTGTAAGTGCCTTTATTTGCACTAAGGGTAATCATATCCATTTGTCTGGTGATCTTTTTACGAATTGTGGCTGCTGAAAATTCCTCTTTGGGGGAAACTATTTCCACGGGAATCAGGGCTTCTGTTTCTACCTCGGTATAGCCGGTATCAGTTTCACGCAGTTTCTCTTGTAAAACTCTTCTCCACTTTCTCTGGTAATCCAGATAGCCCATGTCTGTAACCAATTCCAGTGCATGCCTGGCAACTTCGCTTAAAACCTGTGGCGGATCACCCGTCAAACAATAGAACTCAATTTTCTTTTGCTTAAAACCTTGGGCAAGCTCCCATAATCCTTCCATCATAAAGAGGTAATGACGCATGACAGCGTCTGGAACGGTGGTAAAGACAAACAGCACTACTAAAGGCAAATTGCTTTGCTGAGCCAGGCAAATTGCATAGTCCAAAGCTGGATTATAGTCTGCCCGTTGAGCTTGCTGCATCCAGTAAACTATATATTTACCCTGTGGATTTCGGGGTGGAAATTGCACCCTTACCCTCTGATTATCTATCACAGCTTCCTCATTCTTCATGGCGCAAAAGAAACCTATCAGCGTTTTCTGGTCAAGAAGTATTTCAGATTTCGTGTGAAAGAAACACTCTTGATTTGTCAAGTTTCATTTGACGTTGAAACACTGTCGTTCCCGCGGAGGCGGGAATCTACACAAACTCAGTGCAGACGGGACGTCCGCACCTACTTCTCTGAAGTTCCCGCGGAGGCGG
>DIXL01000046.1:0-4307 GCA_002428685.1 Cloacimonetes bacterium UBA6081
CCTGCATGATAAGAGGCAACTGTGTCCTGGTATTGGCAGAAACGACTCCACCCTCTCGCTTTCGCAATTGTCTCTGCAATTACGGAATCAATACGGAATCAATAAGGACTCCATCCTTAGTGATTCCGTATTGATTCCGTAATTGCTGCAAGAGATTGGAAGGTTGTAAGGTCAAGCGTCTAACATCTATTTTAACGAAAAACACCGCTTAAAACGTCTTGACCTTACAACTTTGTATGTTTCAATTATTCAACAGTCTATTATACTCCAGAACTCCAGCACTCCAGAACTCCAGCACTCCAGAACTCCAGAACTCCAGAACTCCAGATCTCCAGAACTCCAGCACTCCAGAACTCCAGAATTCCAGAACTATCATCTACCTATCGGTTTCTTTGTTCGGCAGGTGGCTACAGGAAGAATCATTTCTTCCATAGAGACTCCACCATGCTGGAAGGTGCCATTATACTGGCGTTGATACTGATGGTAGGAATTGGGATAAACGAAGTAATAGTCGTCCTTGGCAAAGATGAAGTTATCCACAATGCTTTTGGATGGCAAGCCAAACTCGCCCGGTTTTTTTACAAACATGGCATGCCGGTCGTTTACCGAGAGGTTTTTTCCTTCTTTATAGCGAACTGTTACGGAAGTATCTCTGTCGCCAATAACCTGCGTAGCGCGGTTAACTTTTATGCTACCATGGTCTGTGGAAATAACCACTATGGCATCCTGCTTGCTGATCAGTTTTAAGGCTTCATACAAAGAGGAATGCAAGAACCAGTGTTTGGTAAAGGCACGCAGTCCCTCTTCGTTGGGGATGGTTTCCTGTAATATCTGATCCCGGCTTCTGTGATGTGCCAGCAGATCCAGGAAGTTATACACTAAAACAATTAGATTATCCTTGTTCCAGGTTTCAATCTTGCGCAGCACGAAGTTCCCTTCTTCCATATTGAAGATTTTTACATATTTACTGGTAGGCTCCAATTGATAACCAAGCTCCACAATATGCTCATCCAGCAATTGGTGTTCATTGCGGTTCCGGCTGTTGTCCATCTCGGCAGAAGTTACCCAGTATTCTGGGAATCGCTTGGCAATGTCTATGGGCAGCAATCCGCTGAAAATGGAATTACGGCTGTAGGGCGTGGCTGTAGGCAAAATGGAATAATACAAATCCAGTTCTTCTTCAAACAGTTCCTGAATATATGGCTGAATGGCCAGATACTGATCCAAGCGCATACAGTCTATAATAATGAAGTAAATCGGCAGGTTTTCTTCAAAATGCGGGGCAATGTATTGCGAGATGAGGTCAAAACTGAGGTTGGGACGGTCATCACTTTTCAGCCAGTTGCGGTAATTGCGTTCTACATAGTTAGTAAATTCGGTGTTGCAATTGCGTTTTTCCAAAAAGTGAGTTTGGCGCAAACCTTCATCATTCACTTCGTCTATCTGAAGCTCCCAATAGGCCATTTCACGGTATATTTGCCCCCATTCCTTCCAGTCCGGAGTGCTGAACAGCTTTTGATTCAGTTGTGCCATATAGCGGGTGTAGGACTGTCCAATTTGATTGGCGCGGATTTCGTCGGCCTGGAAGATTTTCTTGATGGCCATAATGATCTGGCTGGGATTTATCGGCTTGATCAGATAGTCCGATATTTGCGAAGCGATGGCTTTATCCATCAGGCCTTCTTCCTCGTTTTTGGTAACCATTATAATCGGGATTGCGGTATTGACACATTTAATTTCCTGCAGGGTAGCCAGCCCATCCAAACCGGGCATCATCTCATCCAGAATCACCAGGTCATATTTATTTTCCAATACTTTCTCGATGGCATCGCCACCGTTGTTACAGGTTTCCACGGTGTAATTGCGCTCTTCCAAAAAGAGCACAAAGGGTTTCAGCAGATCGATTTCATCGTCCACCCACAATATCTTCATTTGCTTCATGTGTTTTTTACTCCTTGTTGGTTTGGGTCTCTAATTCGAAGACTCGTTGTCGTTCTTTCACGATCTTTTTCATCTCGTCCAGATCGGCATCCTGAAAATACAAGGCGAGCTTAAAATCAAGCTCTTTGCGGGAACAATTAAACCATGAAACCATCTTCTCCATATATTGGTCGACATAAACCTTTTTAAGGTCTAAATCGGCTTCTTTTTCTTGTTTTTTTAGCTCTTTTATGTGTTCGCGGAGTTCCTTGGTTGGCATTTCCTCCGCTTTGTGAACCCATTCATCACGTAATTTCCAATCCGCCTTCTGCATGAAAGGTTTGATCATCTGCAGGCGGTCAAAACCAATCTGTTTCACTTCAGCATCATCAATATCCATCTCTTCGATAAACAAATCAAAGGTGCCAACCAATTTACCGGCCAGAGAACCGGAAAGCTGATACTCGGCTTCTACGAAGTCCTTGAACTTCTCATAACCCTTATACAAAAACAGTTTGGAGCGTTTGATTTCGGAAAGCAACTGTCCCAGATTGATAAAATTCTCTTCCAACTGATCTTTCAAGTTGGCCACAGCGTTAAACTTTTCTTCAGGACTCATAGTTTCGGCGGGTTTAGTTTTGTCGGTCATTTCTATATCCTCATATATTTATTGTGTCGTTCACGATTTAATTGTGTCGTTCCCGCGGAGGCGGGAACCCAGCCCTTTGGCCGGTGTGGATCAAAATACAAAAAAACTCACTTCGTTGTTCTTGAATGGCTGGATTCCCGCCTCCGCGGGAACGACAACCAAAAACAGGTTTTACAACTGCTAATTATAACAATTTAATTCACTCAACCCTAAATCGGGTAATAAACATGTTCTTTGGCAGGGAAAATACCTTCACGAACTTCTGCGTTGTATTTCTTTATGGCTTCCGACGTGGCTGGGCCAAGCTCGGCAAATTGCTTTACAAACTTTGGATGCATCTCGCTATAGCCAAGCAGGTCATGATAAACCAAAACCTGTCCATCGGTATGGCGTCCTGCGCCGATTCCAATGGTGGGGATGGAAAGGATTTCACTAATCTCTTTTCCCAGCAATTCTGGAATGCCTTCAAGCACCAGCATAAATGCTCCGGCACTCTGCACAGCCTGCGCTTGTATCAATATTTCCTCATGTTCTTCAGGGCTTTTCCCCTGCACTTTGTAGCCGCCAAATTTGTGTACCGATTGGGGGGTTAAACCCAAATGCGCACAAACGGGAATTTCTATATCCACAATGGCTCTGATTGCAGCCAAACGAGAGGCAGATCCACCTTCCAGCTTCACTGCATTTGCCTTGCCATGCAAAATCAGATCGGCAGCATTTTGTTTGGCATTCTTTTCACCCAGATGGTAGCTAAGATAGGGCATATCTGCAATGATAAAAGCATCCGGAGCACCTCTGCGCACTGCTGCACTATGATAGATAATATCTTGCATTGTAACCAGCAGAGTGGTTTCATAGCCCAGTACAACCATACCCAGGCTGTCTCCCACCAAAATTATATCGCAATCGGAGGCTGCCACGCTTCTGGCCATGCTATAGTCGTATGCTGTAATCATGCAGATCTTGTGCTTTTGCTGCTTCATTAGCGCAAAAGAGGCAGTGCTATGCGCTTTATTCTGGGCTATTGTCATTATCGGGTCCCTCTCTTTCATCGTCACCAGAGTCTGCTGCTGTGCGGCTGTCGTCGTTATCCAGCAAACTATCTCCGGCATAAGCTCCCTTGTTTATCACCATGTCATAAATCACTCCACCTGTATTATACCAGCCCAAAAAACGGCCATGCAAATAGCCAGCTGCATAATTGGCACTCATTTGCGGTTTCCCGTCTGGATACCACAACAGCATAAGGCCGTTCTGCCTGCCATGCAAAAGAGACATGGCACGCTGTAAACGACCGTTTGAATAGTGCTCATACACCCAGCCACTGAAAGGCTGATCCTGGTAAGAATACACATTATCGTCCAGGCTGAGTTCACTTAAAAGCATTGCATTAGGAGGCAAACTCCATCTCTGGACAATGCTGTATTCCTCGCTGATATTTTGAGCATGGGTGTATCCAAAGGCAAGGGAAAATATAAAAATAAGCAGAGCACCTGCAATCATACGATTAGCATAAAAGCCTTTACTGCTCTGCAGATTGGCAAATAAGCTGTTACGATTAAGCTCTTGAGGACACATTTTTCTTCTCCGAAAGGTGAGTCAACCTTTTTTCTGTTTTCTGGTATAATTCATAGGGATAAGATAAGCAAGTTTACCGGTTTTCAAAGGAAAACCTGCCTGTAAGCAAACTGAGAACAACTGTCGTTCCCGCGGAGGCGGGAATCCAGCCCTTGATAAT
>DIXL01000046.1:4367-39070 GCA_002428685.1 Cloacimonetes bacterium UBA6081
ACGACAAATTTGGATTCTGTCTTTGGGATAGGATTCAAACTCTGCTATAGCTGGATTCCCGCCTCCGCGGGAACGACAAATTTGGAGGCTTAGTTTTCATTAACCTTCTAATTTTCTACGGATAGCACTCACTTCTGTAAGGATCTCAGCCAGGAGCTTATTATCGCCGGCAGCTTCATCCGGTTGGACTGTGGAGGTATTATGCTTGCCAATGCGGTTTATAATTGTGTCCTTCAGAGCTTCGCAATCTCGGACGCCACAGATAACCAACTCTGCTTCAACGTTGTGAGTTCCACTGGAACCGGCTGTTTGGACATGTTAACTGGCTGATTTTGAACAAGCGTTCCACGGGACCCTGAGTGATATCAATATTGGTAATTTTGCCATAGGGAACCGAAGTTTTGCGTCTCCAGAACACACCCTTTTTTAAGCGGACTGCATCGTTATCGATACCATACTCCAGGGTATTATAAAAGGCGGGGATATAGATAAGGATGCTAAAAAAAAGCAATAGCCAGGCTACCAGACAGATAGCACTTAACACCAGCTCCACCTGCATGATAAACATCAGCACAATTGGTAATAGCAGCAGGATAAAACAGATGATATCAATAAGGTACCACAGAGTTTTTAGCTCTGGCAAGGGTTTGAAAGTGTTAACTTGCATAATAAACTCCTTGATAGGAAGCTGTTTTTTATTCCTTTTCTGCCAGTCTGCGCGATAAAACTGCCAGAGAAGCAAACATATCCACATATTCCACAATTATTTGCGGTGGAACGATAATCTTTTGCGGGGTAAAATTCCAGATGGCCTTGATCCCGCTGTGCACCATTATATCTGCTATCAACTGAGCTGCTTCCGGAGGGACAGTAATGATCCCGATGTGAATGCTTTCTTTAATGGCCATCGAAGTAAAATCCAAGGCAGAATAAACCGGAACGCCATGGACTACTGTATTTACCAATTTGAGATCATTATCAAAGCCGGCAACAATGGAAAGCCCCTTTTGGGCAAACTCCTGATAGCCTAAAAGAGCAGAGCCCAAATGCCCTACCCCCACTAAAAAACTGGCGGAAGTATCGTTCCAATTTAGCAGCTTTTCGATGGCATTGTATAGTTCATTTACTTTATAACCGCTTTTAGGGCTACTGCTGAGATTGGTGAAAGAAAGGTCTTTTCGGACTAAGGTAGGGTGAACGTCGGCAAAAACAGAGATTTTAGTGGCTGAAACTTCTTTCAAGCCGGCACGTTTCAGTTGCCGCAAAACTTCCAGATACTGAGGCAAGCGTTTTAAGGTGCTGGTAGGGATTTTAATCATGGTAAATAGCTCACTCTACCGGGAATACATTTACTAACCAGGTTAAATTCAGAGAGGACAACACAGCCCCAAGAATGATGAAGAACACCATTACCAGCTTGAAATAGTCCTGTGCCTTTAACATGCTTACCAGTTCATGATTGCGGGAAAGGTATGCCGAAGCAGCGTAAAACTCTTCTCCTATCAAAGTGTAATCGCAGGTGGTGATAAAGAAGGGAATCTGGGTTACAGAGTCTATACCGGCTATTTGAACAGCACCAGACTGGTTTCCTGTTTCGGTTAATAATAATGCCTCTGCATTAAAGAATCCCATGTAGAAAATGGTCGCAACGCGTTCACGCACGGTTATGCCATTTACGCCGGCACAATAAGGAAACTGGTCGTAAGAAACGAAAAAGATATCATTCTGGTTGTAAGCATCGGGTCGCCCAACTTCGCTGAATGAGGTCTGCACCATTTCCTGCGCCAGGGGCAAAACCATATAATCACAATGCGGAGAAATAAGGCGGATATCAAATTCTGCTGCTTTCTTGGCAACCTGACCCAGAATCATCATAGCGGCAATAGTGCTTGGTTCACCAAGGGTTCCCCATCCGGGCACAAACATGATGGGACGCCCCATTTCTGTAGCGCGGCCAATGGCAGTATCAATTTCGTGCAAACCTGCAATCGGACGGATGTAAACCTCTTTGCGGCGGGTTATGTATATGGCATAAACCAAAAGAATTCCCAACAAAATTGTGCCAATCAGGGTTATCCATTTGGTGCTATCGAACCACTCACTTTTGGGTGAGAATTTGTCCACACCCCGCTTGTTTACAAAAGTGTCAGAGATTACAAAAGCACCTGCACCGTCGGTTTTCAGCAAACGGTAGGAATAGCTGCGGGAATTGTCATTGCGTGTTTTTAGCAGGGTTTTCAGCCAGGATTTGTTGCTGGAGGCTTTTTGAGCCTGAAGATAGGCAGGATGCTTTTTTATGAAGTTTAAGCTTGTTTCTGCGGTTGTTATGGCTGCGCTTAAGGAATCAGGGATAGCACCAGTGTTATATTTGGCCTGTTCAGATTTCAGCTTGGCAAGCTCTTCTTCCTGTTTCTTCAAGCTTTGGGCAAATTTATCTTTAAACATGGGGACAGATAGGCTGTTCCCGTTTTCAGAATCAATGTCTATGTTAATTTGGGGGTCCATGGTCAGGCGGTTAGTTTTCGCATCAAAGCCAATTACGCTTTTATACAATACATCTTCGTAGGGAATGCTGTGGTCGTAGGCACGCGAAATACCGTTGGTGCGATTGCCGAACATGAATACCGGCTCGAATTTATTATGAGTGAGGATGTCAAAGAACTGTGCGCTTATGGGTTCTCCCCGGTAATAAATCTCATTTCCCTTAAACAATTTGTTGTTCTTATCGTAAACAATGTGCTGCTCGGTATATTCTACATCAAAAGCTTTGTTGCCTTTGGTTTCCACAACGGCACGAATGGAAATATCCTCTACTCCGCGGTATTTGTCAGGGAGTTTCAGAATGATAGTTTTGTCCACAAAGTATTCTGTTTTTGTGCCTATTTTACTGCCATCCTTGGCATAAACATCAAAACGCAGCTTATCTACCTTGTAATGCTGGTTTGAGGCCAATTCATAGTTTATTCTGATAGCCTTTTTTGCATTGTTCACATAGGTAGCGCTGCTAACATAGGCAATTGGTTTTCCAATCGAAACCACCAGATAATCACCCTTGTCGTTTTGTTTGTCTTCCACTACAAAGGCAGGAATTTTGGGCAGGGTTGATGACTCTATTGTCCGAAACGATTTTGCTGCTGCGGCAGAGCTTTGGCCCAAATAATCGCTATAGGCAAGCACGGCAGTATAATCTTGCAGATTGGCTGGAACGCTTATCTCTTCCGCTGTGGTGTTCACACTGTGATAGCAGGTAACGGGGCCATAATAATGTGGAATCTGGAAAAGCTGAATAGAGCTACTCTGCCAATTTTGGGGTAGTGGTTCTCCATTGGCGGGTTGCATGGCTTTAGGCATTAGCCAGCCTTCCCACATTGCAATATCAGGGCTGGTAGAGGGAGGGGTCCATTCAAAATTGGCAACTCCTGTGTCAGTTACAAATGTGGCATTAAGGATAGCTTTATTATCCGGCTCATTATCCGTGGGACTTACTTTTTTAGTTTCGGAACGGGGTAGAAGTTTTCCTCTTTCGTTTACGGCCACTACGCTATAATAGTATTCCTGATCAGGCTTTGGGAAAGCCAGGATGTATTCAAAACGATTTAATTTTAGTCCCGCTAAACTCTCATCCTGGTTTTGGATAGCTTTGGTTTTGAAGTAAAAATTGTTGTTTTTCACTGCTCCCAAAACGTTGTAACGCTCGATAATGGAACCAAGCAGCTTTGCATCTTGGGGAAAATGACGATACAAAGGACTGTTTGAGGCTTGCTGTTTTTCTTTCTTTAGCTTCAGGGGAGCTGTTTCAAACTCTATAATGGGCTGATCTCCCCGATCATAATAGAACAGTTCCGGAGCCAAAACCCCAAGCTTGGGATCTACTTCCACAGAGCTGACCAGAAATAAGCTATCGGGACTAACTCCACGATAGATATTATAGCTGATCACCCGATAGCTTTTGTCCAATGGCTTCCATTTCAGGACAATTCCAGCTCCGTCGTCATTGGGCATATCTTCGGCACTGAATTCTGTTATTTTGCCTTTCACGATTTCCGGCTTGGCCTGATCTGCGGAAATCAGTGCCAGGATAACCAGCAGCAGTATGCTTGATACAAATATGGCTTTCTTCATGGTTCTTCCTTTATACTAACAGACAAGATGCCTGTAGCTACTATTGTCATGTCAAGCCTGCCATGACGTGTCGTTCCCGCGGAGGCGGGAATCCAGCCCAGAAAAAGCTCTGGAAGAGTGGCAAATAATAAAAGCATTTGCCTCAATATTTTGTGTCATCCCTACGGGATTATATCGGGCTGGATTCCCGCCTCCGCGGGAACGACAGTGTTGCAACGTCATACGAAACTTGTCATGACACTATATAGACTATTCACAATGGACTATTCACAATAGACTAATCACAATTGACTAATCATACTATTTTAACAGGCCCAACACATCGTTTACCAGAAACTGGATACGACCGATTAGCAGGGAAATACGTGCCATAACGGTCATTCCAAATGAGGCACCGAAGCCTATCATCATGTACCATTTGCCCACGTTTACAAATTTGCCATAGGTTCCACTGTGCGCTTTGGAAAAGAAGAAGTATAGCAGGACGGCAATTGTGCCGATTAGGATTAGGAATAGGTTTAGGGTTTCGATAGGCACCATGGCCTGACGCATCTGCACCAAAATACCGGCATGAATACCCATAGGGACACCCATTCCAACCTGAATCATGGAAAAAGCGATGGGATAGCGGGATAGCCAGCCCAACTTGCGGGAAAAGCGGAACAGATACATCATACCCAAGATGGCAGGAAACAACAGGACATAATTCTGTTTCAGGACAATAGGTTGCCACACATAAGGAATAAAAAGCCGCTCGTAAGTAAACACCAGGCTATAACCAAGCGAAATGCCAACCAGCAGTTGTTCCGCCATCTGATACAAGGGATTATCCTTGTAAAGAAAGGAGAAGATGCATAGCGTAAAAAACGCTCCCACCAGATTACTAAATAATTCAAAACTCATGGTTTTCCTCCCCTTAGTTCTTTACCGCACGGGCTTTCTGGATGAAGTAGCCAACATTACCCAAAATGATAAATACAATTATCATGATGTGGGCAACTGATTGGGCATTCATTCCAATGCGGGCAACTTTGAATTTATAGATAATGTTACGGGTCATGCGATTGATATCCGCATAGGCAATTTCGCCCATCTGTTCTCGTAACTGAGGTGTAATTTTGCTGGCATCTACAATCACCATACCATCGCTTTCGGTTTTCAGGCTGTTAAAGATGGTTTGGGCTTCAGGATATTTGGCGATAAAGGCGGCATAATCTTCAGGAGTGAATTTCGCCTCGGTTTGGGTGGTGATATTAATTAATTTCTTAGTGCTTTCATCATTCAAAATTTCACGGCCAAAGGGACGTCCCGGCAGCATTTTTTTCCCATCTGCATCAGTTACAATAGTGTAATCTCTGCCTGGTTCACGGTAAGCTGCAAAAACATCAACCAGCTTTTCATATTCAGCAGCACCTTTTAGCCCGGCCAGCATCCCAATAAGCTGCCCAGATTGCAGATAGGGATATTCATCAGCAGCCATAACCGCAGTTACACCAACGGCCACATTTAGCCCAAACTTGGGTCTGGCATAATACATCCAGGTTACCCCTGCAGAACTACCAGAGAATTCTATGGCAAGATTCATTTCGTTATAATTGTTAATTCCCTTCATAATTGGCAGGCTTTCCAGTTTGCGTCCTTCAGCATCGGTATTCATAGTATTGGCAATGTTGTCGCCCATGCCCAAAACCATGGCCAGAGCCTGTGGTTTGTAGCCGAAATTACAATAGTCCACGCCACTTTTTATATTGGGGTATTCTTCTTTTACGTTGTTGATTGCATAGTCTATAATCGGCGCACCGGAAGCAAACCAAGTAAGAGTAAACACCTTTACATTACGTTCAAAGCAATGCCGCAAAATGGCCACTTCCATAGGAAACAGCTCGGGCATGGTAGAGGCATCGTGATAAAAACTAAGCACAATGGCTCTGTCTTCACGTCCTGCAAATGAATCTATCATTTGATACAGATTTTCGGTAGGCGGCGAAGTTACATTGTCCGAATTGTAGGGAATCATCAAAGGAATGATGATAGCCAGCGCAACCACAATATAAATATAGCGGCGGTCAAGCTGTTGCAGTCGTTCGAATATATTCATTTTCATCTCTCCTTGTTTAGTCCCCGCCACCTAAATAGGAGCGTTCGATACCCAACAGAATCTTCAGGGAGGTGGCCACACTGCCAAGCCCTACGCCCAACGCGATGCCACGTTTGGAGGCCAGATTGGGAACGTCTAAAATCCACTGCGAAATAATGGGTAAATCCTTGTAGAGCTTTACGCCCAAAGGCACCTGCGCCAGCATCACCACAATGGCAGCCACCAGGAGCACCGTAGCTTCTGCAGAACGGGCACGGAAGGCTTTGTAGGCTGCAGAGGCCATGTAAAAGGCCAAAAGCGAGAACATGGTGGAACTCATGGGCATCTGGATGTTTTCAAAAATCCACATAAGCATGCCACCTTTCTGGGTTCCACCAATAAATCCTGCCAGGGCGGTAATTGCAAAACCGGCAAAAAAGAAATAGCTATATTGCCATTTTGGAGCCCGGCGCTTTATTTTACTGGAATGCATCATGGATAAACTCATCACCCCAAGCAGAGCCGCAAAAGGTATTGAGGCATAGGTCCAGGGCAGAAAGAACTTATTGTAGAAATCGTCCTGTAATAACTTGTGAGGGCTGAATGCATACATTACAAAGATGAATCCCCCCAGGATCACGATGATTAATGGTATTGTCTTTTTCATATTTTAGCCTCTTTATTTAAGGGGTAGTATGTTGTTTATTACGGTTATTTGGAAGGTGGACAAAATTGCCCCCACGATAACCACTGTAAACACAAAGAACTTAAAATAGTCTTGTGCTTTCAGGGTTCCCAATTGCATCGGTTCACGGTTTAGATATGCCGAGGCAGCATAAAATTCCTCTCCTATCAAGGTGTAGTCGCAAGTTGTAATGAAGAAGGGTATTTGCGTAACAGCGTCGGTTCCGGCAATCTGCACCGAACCAACCGCGTTACCTGTTTCCGTCATCAACAAAGCTTCTGCGGTAAAATAACCCAGGAAGAAATTGGTGGCTGCGCGCTCACGAATCATGATTCCGTTCACGCCTGCCACATAGGCAAACTGCACATCCGTAAGGAAGAACACATTGTTTTTATCAAATGAATCCGGTCTGCCAACCGCATAATGTGCTTCACGCACAATTTCCTGCGCAATAGGCATGGCGATATAGCTGAATACCGGCACAATTAGCTTGGTATCGTATTCGGCAGCTTTTCTGGCCACCAAACCCAGAATTCCAAATGAGGCTATGGTAGCCACATCGCTCAAACTGGCATGCCCCAGCATATACATTATCGGACGCCCCATTTCCGTGGCGCGGCCGATGGCATTGTCAATTTCCTGCAATCCGGCGATAGGACGAATGTAAAGTTCTTTCCCACGCCTGGCCAAAGTTACATACACAATCACCAGAATTCCGAACGCTAACATAGTAATCAGCGTAACTATCTTGTTGGTATCAAACCAATTGGAAATCGGCTTCTTATATACAATCTCATCGCCCTCTTTGGGCATATCAGTTTCCACAAACAAGCCTTTGCCATCTGTTTTTACCACCTGGTAGCTGTTATAACGGTTGTAATCTTCACGCACACTGGCCACATAGCGCATTCTGCTGCGGTTTCTGCTTATTTTATTGGCATGAAGCAAGTTTTTGTTTTGGCTGTAGGCTGCCAGTTGTTTGCTCACTTTGTCTATGTTTGTATCCAGGGAAGCACCCATTTGCGCATCAATTAAGCTGGCTTTTTGGGTTTTCAGTTCGGCCAATTGTTTATTCAACTGAGTTACTTTGTCTTTTGCCATTTCAGCACCCAGAGCGGCAAAGATGCTTGTTTCAATTCTGGTTTCATTCTTTTTATCATAAACAAGGTCAATTTCTGTCGGCAGCAGAGCTAAAGGAGTTTTTACATCACCGGCTTTAAGTTTGCGGGCTTTGCGCTGTCCATTAACAATTGTAATCAGCGAATCACCTTTGGCAAAACTGAATCCAAGCACCGGTTTTTGAATCATCGAGGGGTAGGGAATGGAGACATCCAAATTGTTATCGTAAGAAGTATTGCGTTTCACAATGCTGAGGTTTGGTGAAGCAACGGTTTTGCGATAGACCACATTATTGATGGTGGATACGTCGCGGCCATTGCGATACAATTCTTTGGTGGGCATGATAGCCAGCATTTTGGGATCATACTTCAAGTCTTGTTCCAGCATGTAGTCTTCTGGAATCTTGGGGGTTCCGTCCATGGTTATTTTCACCCGGAATCCCTGCTTGTAATCATAACCGGCAGGAACTTTCAACACTACCGAATCATCCTGATAGTATTCTTTTATCGTTGAAAATGGCTTGCTTTCACCCAGTTTATAAAATTCAAAATAGATATCGTGCACTTTCTGATTTTCGGTTTTATTAAGCTGATAGTTCACTCTCAATTTGCTTACTTCTGAGTTTAACGCAGTGGTTTTCACCACAAAGCAAATAGGATCGTCCCACACTACGGTTAGCCTGTCCCCTTTGTCATTGGGCTTATCCTCAAATTTAAAAATAGCTTTGGGGGGCAGGTCTGCACTATTTTTCAGTTGGGGAGTGGATAGGGCAGAAAAACTGCTGAAGCCATCGGCATCCATCAATTCCAGGCTATAGTTTGCCTCCACAAAACTTGCAAGATTTGCTCCTTCAGGAAGCGGAACCGTGCAATAGTTTTTCAAGGAACCATAACCAACGGCACCTTGCGTTATAGGCAGAGTTTTCCCTTGCAGAGTCTCGGGATTTTGTTTCATTTGATTCCAAACCGTGTCGCCCATGGCAGGAACCTTATGTATGCGGTATTGGGCAATATCGTCTTTGTATAAGGGCAAGTCCCATTCAAACTGCAATTCTTTTTTATCTGCCAAAACCACGCTGTATAAAGCAATGGCCGGATCAGGAGGATTGGGAACCGGAGAGCCCACAGAAACTTCAGCAGGTTTTTGGAATTGGCGGCGTTCATTGATTGCCACTACGGTATAATAGTATTTTTCGCCTGGCTTTAAAAAGCAGATTACGCTTTGTTGGTTGTCTTTCAAGCCCGCATAGGTATCTCCGCTTTCCGGAATTTTACCATCCGGACCAGGTTCGGTAGGTTTATCCATTTGTATCTGATGGCTGCGGTAATAGTATTTGTTTTTTTCAATTACCGACAACAGCGCAAATTTATCTGCTATTGTGGCCAGGAATGGTATGTTGCGTGGCATTCTGCGATACAAAGGACTTTTAGCATCCTGCTGTTTTTCCTTGGTCAAGTTTCGCGGGGAGGCAATATCAATAAACTCGCTGCCGGAATTGTCATAATAAAACATCTTATCAGAAGCTACGCCGGTTTTTACGTTAACCGGGATGGCATCTAAAAAGAACAACTGGTCTGGGGTTACTCCACGATAAATGCGGTATTCAATTACCCGTTTACTACGGTCTAATGGTTTCCAAGATAACATCAATCCGCTTCCATCGTCGGCTGGAACATCCTCTACCCGGAAGTCCTGAACCACATACCGATCCTTATCACTCTGCTTTTGTGCAATAATCAGGGTAAAAAATACTATTAACACAAAGAGCAAGAGATAGATCAGGCGACGTTTGTCCAACCTCATACGCTTATCTCCTATATACATGAATTAATCTTGCAATTCTTTAGTTCGTTCATGCCCCTTGAAAAGGCAATTTATGTCAATCACTTTTTTTAGCATGGGCAAATCCTCTATTTTAGACAGGAGTCATTAGTGCCCAAGCTATCTTTGAAGTGAGATTCTGTCATAGCGGCACTTAGGATTCATGGTGCTAAGAGAAGCACTGGCTAACTAACTGAGGGAAAATGGCTTATGAACGCATGAGTCCTTTGCGTCGCTATAATTGGGAGATGACTTTGTTTATGTGAATGACGTAAATGACTCCTGCTTGCTTGCATTCCCATATCATTTCCATATCATTCTCAATATTATTGGGAATGATATGGAAATGATATGGGAATGCACGCAAGGGAGAAAACAATAATTTGCGAATCAGTTTAGCTGAGCAACTTGCGGATTTGAATGGCAACCTGCTCTGCGATATAAGGCTTTTGGATGTAGGGAATAGCTTCGTCCAGCACCCTGGTGCACAATTGCATTATCGGTAAAACCGGACATAAACAAAGCTTTTTGACCGGGAATGATTAGCCTGATTTTATCAATCAGTTCTTTCCCATTCATCAGCGGCATGAATAAGGATTCGTTTTTTTGTAGTTGTTGCTCTGTTTCTTTACGTTGTGTGATCTCACGGAAGTTTATTACAATTCCCTCTATCCCCGGTTCTGACAGCATATTTGTAAAGACGCTCTCCACCCATAACCATTTTCCCTTATGATCTTGAAACCTGTATTCTATGGTTGGGGTAAAGCTGGCATGCTATGTTACAAAAGTTCTGGGATATGGTGGATTAAGCTATTTTAGCTTTAGCACTTTGACAAGTTTTTCCTGTTTGGAGGTTTTTATGCGTAGCAGATATACTCCCGAAGCCACAATACCGCCTTTTTCATTCAGTCCGTTCCACACCAGGCTTTGCTTTCCGCTTTGTGCTAATGTCCAGCTTTTCACCCTTTGCCCCTTTAGATTGTAAATAATCAGCTCAGCCCGGCTGCCGGTTTTAAACTCCAGCTCCAGATGCAGTTCCGCACTAAAGGGATTGGGGAAAACCGAGACAAGCATTGCTTCCGGAGAGCTGCTTTCGTCCTGGATAGCAGAAGGCTCCACATAGATGGAATCCGGCCCAAAATAATGGCTTTCTCCATTCATTTCTTCCGCACTTAGCCAGTAATAAACCCAGCCACCAGTTTCGCTGGAGGGAATATCGTTATCGGTGAAGCTGTAATTATGGGTGCTGTTCGTATTGGTTGCGGCAATCAGGGGAGGTACCAGCATGGCTTCCTGTATTTGATTGCTCTGGCTGCGCAGGATGTAGTAGCCCAAGATATTCGATTCGATTTCAGAAGTCCATTCCAATAAGCCGCTCAGATCACCCACCAGGGTTACATTGAAATAGCTGATCACTAAGGGGGGAGCATTCCGGTCTATCCGGCAAGTTCCGGAATAAGGGCCATAACCACTTCCGAAGAACGCTCTAATTCTGAAATAAACCACGTTTTCTGTCCCAACCCAGAAAGCTCCCAGGTTACTATAAGCAACCGTCTGGTTCTGAATTATATAGGTATTGAAAAGCGAATCTACACTAATATCCACGCGGTAGCCTGTGGCATTCAGGGCATGAGTCCAGCTTACCGCAACGGAGTTATCAGCAAGGACAGCCCAGTTGACCCAGGGAACCCACAGATTGCTAACATACTCGGGATGGTCAATAAAGGGATTGCGGTTACCCTGGCGTTCCTGGATTCTATCGTTGCGCCGGCGTTCCCAGCTATCCGGAGGGTCTTCAAGGTGCCATTGCAACAGGGTGGAAAGCTTGCCATAATAACTGCCTGCGGTGGGGATGCTATCCTGCATTTCCAGATTGTAACCCGTGTCTGTGCCCTCATAACGCACTGCCATGTAGAGAAGCATGCGGGCTACATCACCTTTTTCCACAGAACGCGGTTCCCAGGCATAGGTGGAGGTATTGCTGCCGGTGGTACCGCTGTAACCTACATAAGGAGTGGAGTCTATATAGGGTGTTCCGCTATTATCAAAATCCTTGTTACCCTTGGCAGAATTTACCGTAACGTCGCAAGGGCGGATATGATGCAAATCGGTTCCGGCAGGCCGCACAGTGCCAAAACTGCCATGGGAAACGCTCCAGATATGTTCGCGGTTCCACTGCGAACCACCTGTGCCATAATAGCTTTTGGGCACCGACCAACCGGTATAGGTTTCGATAATGTTATTGGTATTCAGGCTGTCTTCATCGGTGTATTGAAGCTGTTGCCACAAAGCATCATACGAAAATTGTGTAAGATGCGAACTGCGGATCAGATTGTGCAAATCTACCTTCAGCTCCTGGCCATAGCCCTCCACGTCATCATAATAACCCGCCAGACTGGTGTTTAGCGTTATGCAGGACGAGGGATTGCCTATGGCGGTTGTGCAGAGATAATAAGTGCTTGCTCCGCTGCCATTTAGCTCATAAACTTGGAACCAATAGGTGGTATTGCGCTGCAAACCAATTACGGTCGCCGCATTAATGGCTTCACCCTCCACAATCTGCGTGGCTCCGCAGTAAACCACCTGTTCTCCGGTTCCGCCATAAACCGCATTAACGGGGTATTCGATGCAATCCACGGGATTGCTGAAATTGTTTTCGGTGTTCATCTTCACCAGTCTGCGGGATCCGTTTCCCGGCGTCCAGCTTGCCTGGATGGAGGTGGAACCCGGATAAAATACCAGGTTTGAAGCCTGAAGCGTGGGTGCGCCTATCTCGCTGGTAAAAATTGCAAGCTGCTCACTGTAGGCTGTGCCGGAAGCATTTGTGGCAAAGGCACGGACGTAATAAGCAGTATTAGCACTAAGCCCCGTTATAGTTCCCGTCATCGGGCTGATGCCGCTGCCTACCGTTACCAAGGCACCGTTTAAGTCTGGCAGGGCAGTTGTTCCATAGCAATATCCCCTGCTGCTGATGGCACTTGTCCCTCCAAACTCTATTACCGAAGCAATAACAGCCGTGCTGTAGGTAATATCCACCAGTAATGGATCAGAGATAGTAGGCACAGCTTGCGCACTATAATCGGTGGCAAAGATGTCATGCACATAAATGGCATGGCTGGGATTGGCCAGCCTCAGCTTGGTGGGGGTGTTTTGCCCCACACGGCAGTAATATCTTGCTCCCGTGGAGCTTATCCCGCTAAAGGTAATCAAGTCTGTCCAGATGTCGTTTACATAGCTTTGCAGTTTCAGGCTGCGGCCTGCTGAACCGGCCGAGAAGACAAATTCCATTTCTCCGCTGCTTATCAGCTCTGGAAACTCCACAATCCCGTTTGCAGCCTCCATTTGAATCCTGCCGATGCTGCCTTCTCCATTAGCCGCAGCATTGGGAGAAACCAAACAGCGGGTCATGTTTACGGTTCCGGCATCAATTTCCTGCGTCCAGGTTCCATAGCCGGTGTGGGCACTCCAGCTATTTATGTTTTCATTTATCACCAGAGTAGCGGATAGTGCAACCCCGAAAAACAGCAGCAAGGCTATGATTGGCAGTGGTTTATATATATTTGTGGTCAGGTGGCGCATGTTTTGGCCTCCCTTGTTTTAATTATGTGTATGCGAACCCGTAATGCTATATCCTGTCAAGAACTTTCGCTTATACCAGTTCCTGCAAAATGGCCAGTGCTTCGTCCTTTGCTCCCATTCCGTTTACCGCTACGGGTCCAACGCAGGCAGGGCAGCCATTATCGCAGCCACAGCCTTGTATTCTATCCATGGCGGCAAACATCAGGCGGTGGTGCAATTCATACAGTTTTCGGCTTAGGCCAATGCCTCCGGGAGTGTTATCGTAAATAGCCACAACAGGTTGCCCCATTGCCAAAGGGGATTTGTCCTCGCTGTGTACGGCTATATCTTTTTGAGCGCACATCACAAAGAAAGGTGCCAGATTTCCCAGCAGATAGGCCAAAGCCGCAAGCCCGCTTTGAATGTGGACATGCAATTCTGCCAAATGGTGGCAGCGCGGACACAGGCTAATCAGATTATCGGGATCATTGGCGTCCTGCTCCTCTTCAAAACGCTTGAAGGGAATGATGTGATGCACATCCAGCTCGCCGGATACCCCGCAATTACGGCATTTGTTGCCGTCACGTTCTCTGATGCCTGCAGAAATGGTTTCCCAGTTTTTGCCATAATAGTTACTGCCATTGTTCCACAATCCCTTGGCACGTATCCTGTTAACCGTTTCTTCAGATAAGGACAGCCACCAGGCTTCGGTTTGCATAACGTGCGGAGGCAAGTCCAGGCTTTCCTGATCCAAGATCTCCAGCGAGTAAAAGCGCAGCTTTTTAAACCCCACTACGGTGCGGGTAACGGTTACTTTTCCGAAGTGTTTACGCCCTCCGGACACGTTTGCAATGTGGAGCAAGTCATTCAACGCTATCTCGGTGCGCTGAATCGTTTGCGTGTAGTAATTAGCCTCAATAGGCTCCAGTTCCACCTTTTTGCCTTCATAATCCAGGTGTTTCACAATCCAGGTTTCTCCGGCATGCAGATATATGGCCTGAGGATGCGCCATCCAGTTCACGCTGTCGGAATCCACCAATCCGATCAAATTGTCGCCACAAACCATCTGAAACTGGTTTCCCGCGTTTCGCAAAGACACCTCAGCCGCTGGATACTGGCCATAAATGCCCACCCACCGGTTTCCGGCATGTTTTATCAAACCTTCGTCTTCCAGGCTGCCAAGATGCCCAAAGATGTTTTCATAGGCCAGTGCGCCAAGGCTTTCGCCATCCTGCAAAGCCATTTCCGAAACGGCACAATGCAATTGGCGGCGCAGAATTTCGCTGTTATTGGGGTCTATCAAAGCCTGCTCGGGATTGCTGCCAAACAGATATTCCGGATGCTGACAGATGTATTGGTCTAAAGGATTAGCACTTGCCACCATGATGCACAGGCTGGTATTGCCCTGTCGGCCTGCCCTTCCGGCTTGTTGTTTGGTGCCGCAAATGGTTCCGGGATAGCCATTTAGAAAAATCGCATCCAGCCCGCCAATATCTATGCCCAGCTCCAGTGCGTTGGTGGAAATGACCATAGACAGCTTTTTAGAGCGTAAATCCCCCTCGATCTGGCGTCGTTCCAAAGCCAGGTAACCGCTTCGATAGCTGCGGACTTTTTCGGCAAGCTTGGGATTATCCATTAGATAGCGAAACAAAATCTCCACGCTGCGCCGCGTTTCCGAAAACAGAATTGCCTGCATGTCCGTTTCCAGAAAGCGTTTTGCCAGGCTGCTAACCTCCACAGTGGAACTGCGGCGAATCCCCAGATTTGTATCCACCAGCGGCGGATTACATATATAAAAGTGCCTTTCTCCGTGGGGTGAGCCATCCCTGTCAATCAGTTCCACAGGTGCTTCTGCCAAGGCTTCTGCCAGTTCCTTCGCGTTTGCCAGCGTGGCAGAAGTGAAGATAAACTGGGGGTTTTGGCCATAAACCCGGCACACACGTTTCAACCTCCGCAACACATTGGCAAAGTGCGAGCCGAAAACCCCGCGATAAATGTGCACTTCGTCAATAATAACAAACTGCAAACGCGAAAAGAAGGCACTCCAAAGACTGTGATTGGGCAGTATTCCCAAATGAAGCATGTCCGGGTTGGAAAACAAAATCTGGGCTTGTTTACGCAGCTTTCCCCGCTGGTCACTGGGGGTGTCCCCATCATAAATTCCGCTGTAAATGGCCGGTAGTTTGGGGTTTAGCCTGCACAAACCTGTAGCCAGGCTTTGCATTTTTTGGGCTTGATCTTGCGCCAAAGCTTTGGTTGGGAAAAGCAGCAAAGCCCGGCTCTGGGGCTGCACAAGCAGTTTGTTTAGGATAACAGACTGATAACAAAGGCTTTTACCGCTGGCAACTCCAGCGCTGATCACCACGTTTTTCCCCTCCAGCACACAGGTGATGGCTTCCACCTGATGACTGTAGGGTTGCTGGATTCCCGTGCTTTCAAACAGCTTGATTACCTGCGGATACAGCGCAGCAGGATAAGCGGCATGTTTTGCAGGCTTGGGCGGGGTTACAGACGCTGCCACAATGGTTTTGCTGAAGTGCCGGTCTTGCCGGAATTCATCTACAAAGCCATCAATGCTATCTGCGCTGAAACGTTTCACAATCTTCCTCTTTCCCTTTTTTGCAGTTCATTTGCAGGGTGAAATCAGGTCAAGCAGATTCTTTTGCTACCGGAACTCTTTATCTGATCGTAAAATGCGGCAAACATAATGAAGCGACGGTATCGGAAAAACCGTTCCCACTCCATGCCGATTCAGATATTCCATCCAGTGCTGACGCTCTGCCACAGCTTTCTGCTGCTCTGGCTGATTCAAAGGCATCAGCTTCACCAGAAACTCCTCTTCACTCTGCCGGTATTGATAGATGGTGCCGTCCAACCACTCGTGGCCTCCGGCAAAGTATTCCGGCTGCCCTTCCAGAGGGTATAGCTGCTGTAGCTCTGCTTGTAGTTTTGCGTCCATCGCAGCAGTATGTTGTGTATCGTTCATGTTGTCCTCTTTGTAAGTTCCTTGCTTATTACGCTACAATCTGATGAAGGACATTCTGGGGTCAATAGTTTTTCTTGAAAGCCAAATAATATAGATGGGTTTATAAAAGATATTGACGAAAAATCTCAATGAACTATCTGGGTCTCAATAGTGAAAGATATTATAGGAAAGTGATTTTCTATATGCTCATCGTTTCTGAAGGGAACGATTATCGCAATCTATAAAAAGTGGATTATACTCAACAATGCTATGCAGATGGGAGAGATCATGAATACACTGACCATAAAAAACTTTGGGCCAATTAAAGACGTAACCCTAAACATTAAAAAAGTAAACCTACTAATAGGGACTCAGGGAAGTGGGAAAAGCACTATTGCTAAAATATTGTCAATTATGAATGACCCGACTTTGGTGTTAGCGAACTCTGTGGATAGTTTTCTTGTGGATTACAACATAGATTTTGAACTAATTGAAAGCACATTAATTGAGTATAGAACGCCACTTGTTAATATTACTATAAGAGGCAAACACTTAGAGCACGGACTGTTAGAAACAATTAGTGAATCCTCTGTGGACAATTTTGAGGAAAGCTTATTGAAGGTAAGTGAGAATGATACAAGCAAATTTATGACTACTTTGCTTAATCTGACCATGGGCATGCCATTGAGTGAAGCAATCAGTGATAATATATTTAGTACTATTGATGTTTTCGGAAACAAAAATGCTGCTTTACAAAAAGAACAGAGGAGGTATTTAATTAAATTGCTGTTCACGAGCATACAGTGGGAAAAAATGTTCGAAACGTGTGTTTATATCCCAGCAGAAAGAAACATTGTCTCTTTGATCGCCGATAACTTCTTTGCTCTGGGTGATTCTCTGGGCTTACCTAAGTGTATCAGGCAGTTCGGGGTAAATTATGAAAGAGCCAGAAAATCTTACGAGAGCATTTTTTTTATGGAAATACCCTTTATAAATGGTCTCCATTATCGTAGGAAAAACAAGAAAGATGAGATTATGTACCAAGAGGTTACCAGCACTTTAGCTCAAGGATCAAGTGGATTTCAATCTTCTGTCCCTTTAGCAGTGGTTTGTTCAAAAAACCGCAACACGAATAAATCACTTTTCATCATTGAAGAGCCTGAACAGAATCTATACCCTGTTACACAGTATGATTTGGTTAAATTTATAGCTGATAACTGCTTACAAAATGACAATAAGCTGCTTGTAACTACTCATAGTCCCTATATCTTAACCTCTTTTGTAAATCTGATCCAGGCGCATGCTTCTGGTGCTGTAAAACCCAGAGTAACTGCGAAGCTAATCCCCAAGTTACAATGGATAGATTTTAATGATGTAAGTGCATACTTCATAGATGAAGGAACCTCAAAGGACATCCTGGATTATGAGGAAAAAACCATATTCGCTGAAGCTATTGATAATGCCTCTGCGGATATTGCCAATGAATATAGCGGACTTCTTGATATCGCTTATACAAAAAAGTAGCAATCCATGGTGAATAAACTCAAAACTCTCTTCCCTGGGAAGGATCATTGTTTTGATATTGGCAGTACTACTGCAAGCGAAAACAAAAGAACATTCCGCTTGATATGCGAAGAAAGCCAGTGCTTAACTATCGTAAGAATCAAGCTTGATAAGTGTTTAATCAATGATCCAAATTCGAAGAAATGTGATTGGCTGTTCATAATTCCCGATAGTAAGGGGATAATCTTTGTGGAATGCAAGGGCAATGATGTGCTTGAAGCTATCAGACAAATACGAGTAACATATAATTTAATTAAACCAGTCGTTAGGCTCAGCTCTAAGAGATTTGCTTTTGTGATCCCCTCGAAAGTAGCTCCTGTGATAACTACTTCTATCCAAAGAGAAGTGAAAAAGCTTCTTAGAGACTACGGTATCACTTTGCTTGTTAAGAATCGCAAATGTGAGTTCCGGTTACTAGACTATAAAATAATATAAACTACATAACTAACAGCTTGCGGGTATAGGGTTTATGGCCTTTGACCTGCACTTTTAGCATATAAATGCCGGCAGCACAGCGGCGTCCTTTATCATCCTTGCCTTGCCAGAGATAGGTGTCGGAACCTAAAATCCTGGCGGTGTGCACTTTTTGTCCCTTCAGGTTATAGATGCCAAGCTCTGCGCTACTGCTTTTCAGGTTGGATAGCTTCAGGGTAAGGGATTGTCCTGCCGCAAAAGACACCGGATTGGGATAGGCTGATATGCTTACCGGCTGCAAAATCTGATCGTCATTACCCACGATTAGAACCAGTAGCCAGTTGCTCATCTCGGATTCCACCGTGCCATCCCAGGCACAAACAGTATAATATGTGGTATAGTCGGCTGTCCAGTTGTTGTCTGTCCACTCGCTTTGCGCAAAGGGGATTTCGGCGAGCAGTTCATAATTCCGATAGATGCGGTAATGCGTCCAGGTATTATTAAGCTGGGCTGGAGCTTGCCAAAAGAGATGAACCTCGTGTTGATGCGTATCTTCGTTGTAGGTATTTGGATCAAAAGCCAGATAACTGGGGCTGTATTGTAAGGGTTCCGGCATAAACAAGGTGATGGTTCCATCTGCCAGTGAATCGGGCAGGCCAAAAGTTAGCATGGTTGCTTTGGCGGTTGTGTAGCCATTTTCATAGCGGAACATCAGGTTTTGGATGGGTGAGTTAATGCGTTTTTCCAGGACATTGCCGGTAGCGTCTTCACGGGTGATCAGATTGTATGTGGCCATTCCCATGTCCCCGGCACACAGATTTACCCGGGCATCAGAAACAAGAATTGCTCCGGTTTCATACACCACTTCAGTTTGCTGCCAGGTGTCTCCCGGGGCAATATTGAGGTATTTTCTGTAGTTTGTGCCTTCGGGTAAATCGGTTTCGATCACGCCATCCGGAGTGCGACGGAGGCTGCTTATCATAAATAAATAGCCGCTATTGGCATACACCCAATCCAAAGTCTGCCATTCATACAGCCCAAAGCCGTGCATGATGGGATGAAACACCAAATTTACGCCCTGATCCGGCGCACCTATCAGCTCATAACGTGGGGGCGGAACTTCCGTTACCAAAATTAAACCAACATCCACAGGTGCAAAATCGCCAGGGCTGAATACCGTGGGATTCAAATAACCACCCGCACAGCCGTATAGCGACTGTTGAGGAGTGATGGTTAAAACCACCTGGGCATAGAAATTTTCCAGCAGGACGGCTGTTACACTGATGGAGGTTGTAGCTAAAGGGGAAGTGTTTAAAATAGCCCCTGTCTCCACAGAGATCAGTTCCAGCCTGGCATCAGCCACCTGTAATTGGCCGCTGTAAACATAGTTACCCACAATGGAAGTAGGCAAAGCAGGCAATGTCCACGGCTCGAAATCCACGGTTGGCAGGGCAATATTGTCGTTGCTGTCATTTATTCCGATGGCGATTTCGGCTGAGGTGTAAACGCCCCAATCGTTGTTTTCGGCTTTGAGGATAAAAGTAGCAAGGGGATAGGCGTCGCAGAATACAGAATGCTCAACGCCATTGGCATCTATGTTGTTTACAATTATGTTTTCACCCTGTGCCCAAACATGATCTATAACCAGGTCGCCCAAAACTGGTTTGGCGTTGTTGGTTATGTAAAAACCGGTATAATTGCCTTCGATGTGATTGCGCTCAAAATAGGGGATGGAGGTAGTTCCGGAAACCATTACGCCCGCTCCGGAATTCATGTCGCCGGGGATGAAGTTATAGTTAATCTGGTTGTCGGCCACATAGCCGGAGGCTTGTAAGAGATAGATACCAGTGTAGTTATACTCAATTATGTTGTCTGTAATAGTGGGGTTTATGGCTCCGGAAGAAGAAGTATCCCAGGCGGATATGCCCTGTTTCAGATTGTGGTGAATGTGGTTGTAAGTGATGGTGGGATCGCAGCTCCCGGAGGCAGACTGATTGGCAAGCTGGATGGCTGCGCGGAATTGAGCACCCGTGCCATTATAGCGGATTTCGTTTTGGTGGATGGTGGCCGCACTGTTTTGAGTAACCAGGATACCATTCTGGATGCAGTTTTCGATGATGTTATATTCAATCAGCACGGGACTGGGGTTGGCCGCACCTATGGCATATAGCTCCATGCCTTTTTCGCAAAGGTTTATGCGGCTGTGGCTTACGGTGAGGAGGGCATTCATATTGCGGATGCCGTAGGTGCCATATTCTAGATAAACACGGCTAAGCTCACTGGCTTGAGTGGTATTTTCAAAGCGTAAACCAGGCCAGAGGGCAGTGGGATTGCTTTGCATATTCATAAAGCGAATGCTGTCTGCCACTGTGCCGTTGGCAATCAAGGTTCCGGCCACTGTAATCTGATAAGAGCCCATGATGTGAACCAGGACACCAGGCAAAATGTTTAGATTTGAGCCAGCGGGAACAGAGATAGCACCCACAACCTGATAGGGATTGTTGTCCGGACTCCAGGTTCCGCTTTGATTGCCACTTACCTGAATGCCGAAACACAAGGTTAGGCTAAGAAGCAGGCCAATAATAAGATAAAAAAGTTTCATAAGATCCTCACTTATTAA
Source organism: Cloacimonetes bacterium UBA6081 (assembly GCA_002428685.1). GTDB lineage: Bacteria > Cloacimonadota > Cloacimonadia > Cloacimonadales > Cloacimonadaceae > Cloacimonas. The sequence continues at coordinate 25,312 of DIXL01000046.1, forward strand.
AAACCGGAAGGATGGCTATGCCTATCACTTCCGGTGTAAACTGGTAGTGTTGTTGTCCGATTATTCGGAAATAGCTTGCACAGGACAAGTTGCAATGCAGGCACCACAATCGATGCAAGCACTTTCATCACATTCCGCCTTGCCGTCAACCATGCTAAGAGCGTTAACCGGGCAAACATCGACGCATGCGCCGCAGCCGATGCAGGTTTCTTTATCAATCTTCACTGCCATGGTGAATCTCCTTGGGTGTTTTGCGCAATTCTAATTTTCGTTGAGTATTAGTCAAGTTAAATGTAGTGAGATGGCAAAAAAGAGGCGGCTACCTGAACTTTTTGTTTGAGGAGTATTGGGTAATTTATAGAATCCTTCCCGAAACCGAATGAAAAGGAGCAGATTTTATTCTTGACAAATTCCGCACAAATTACTACGAAGAATTTGTTGGATTAGTCTTAAAGTTTGGAGAAGAGATGATAAACGGTAGAATGACTAATTCTGTGAATAGCCTTGCTTTTTGTGTGTTAAAGGGTTATCCACAAATCACCTGGATAAGCCATGAGAATTTTAGAAAAAGTGTCGATACAAGCACCGGCATATTATAAAGGAGTATGAATGATGAGATATTTCATTTTGATTACTTTGCTGCTCTGCACGATTCTATCGCTCCCTGCTGAGTCAGTTCCACTTCGCCAAGCCTGCAATTTAGATTGGAGAGCTAAGCAAGTTCGTACCTCAGATAGTTATGAGATCGTCGTCTGGCAGGATACAGCCTCCGGTGATGAAGATATCTACGCACAAAAGCTTAATCCCTCCGGACAGACAGTTTGGACTGAACCTGCCGTTATATCCAACGTAACTGCTTTAGAGTACATCTTTGATGTTATCCCGGCTTCAGATGGAAATTACATTGTTCTGTGGGGATGCAGGTTTTATAGAGGGAGCAGTCAGATCAGAGCACAGAAAATCAGTTCAGAAGGTCAGAAACTCTGGCCGGATGAAGGAATCATAGTCGTTTCGGATGAATCTTATTATTACTATGTTTCTGCCCTTCCCAATGCTGTGGGAGGTTTTTTTCTGGTTTTTTCAGCTTCTAATCCTGAAAATATGATTAAGGGTCAAAATCTGGACGGCTCCGGTAACTTGCTTTGGGGAACCAGTAGCAGAGAACTTTTCACTCACACTGACAGGGTGGAACTCGATGGATTGGTTAAAGACGGAAATGGCGGTATTATAGTTAATATCCGCAAACGAACATCAATTGTTGATTTTTCCAATCACCTGCTCCATCTTTCTGCAGAGGGACTGGTGATAGGTGCCAATCCCATGTTGGCTCAATCGCCCTTCAGTACCAATGAATACAATATTTTGCCCCTAAACGACGGCAACTATGTCCTATATTACAATAACACCAATGGTAATTGCGAACTCAAGCTGCAGAAAATGGATTTAAATGGTAACCTGCTGCTTGCTAACCCTGTTCTTTATAATCTGGGTTACAATACTGGCGTCGAACTTCAGATATCGGTCTTTCCGGATAACCGCTTACTGGCAACCTGGGAAACATTCAACTATCCTGAAACATATATGCTCAAGTTTCAGAAATTTGATTCTGATCTCAGCCCTGCCTGGCAAGGGGGAGCATTGCAAATGTTTGGCACTCATTCCGTTAGCTGCAAACATTCTGTAGCCATAAACAATTTAGGTTCCGTGTGGGTCTTCTGGCAGGGTAGGACGCAGTTCTTTTCACCATCCGGAACAGTGGGATTTCCGTATGATGGGCTGCTGATTTCGGATCAGGGGACTGACTCACCTCTCTGCCTAGCTTCTGAGGACAGAGCTGTCTTTATCTGGAGGGAAATTAGCAACCAGCAGCAAAGCATAAGGCGGCAAACGGTTACGGAATCTGGATCAGTTCTGCTTCCTGCTGGTGGATCAGCAATAGTAGCCAGAACGGATGGAACCGGCTCTTATGCCAAAGTTTTTACCTTGGAGAACCGGTTCATTACTATTTGGAAAGACGATCGCCAATCTACCTATGTCTATAAAATCTACTATCAAATCTTGTCTCCAGAGTTGGTTCCCTTGCTGGAAGAGGGAGGCAGAGCCCTTAACTTGAGCGGTGGAAATGTGGAATACTTCCATGCTGCCGTTGCCCTGCCGGGGAATTCTCTTGCCATCATCTACACAACCTGGATCGGATCAACGCTATATTCATATCTGCAAGTAATTGAGCAATCGGGGGATCTACTTTACCCTGGTAATGGAATCTTATTCACCACAGAGACCAGCACCGTGCAGAGTTTTATGCTTAGTTACAGTGAAGGGGATTTTTATATCGGTTGGCGCAGATACAGTGTAAATTCTCCCATTGAAATGGTGGGACAACGGGTTTCGGGTGGAATTGTGCAATGGGGCAATTCCGGTAAAGTGTTAGCCAGTTTTCCTAACAACAACGGTAGTTCTCTTCGCGGGCTTCAAGGGCAATACTATAGCTGGAATGCTCAGGAAGGAACAAACTATACAGCCAGAGTTATGAAAGTTGACCAGAACGGTAATCCTGCTCCGGGCTGGCAAACTCCTGGTTTGGCGGTGCTCAGTTTGCCAGAAAGCTACAGCTATAGTCATGAATACTCTGGTTTGTTAGGAGAAAATCTGGCTGTGATTGTAAGGAAATACAATTCTGTGAGTTATCAGAATTTAGCCCAGTTGATCAGTCCCTCCGGACAGCGTTTATGGCTGGAAAGCGGAATAGAAGTGTTTCCCCTGCAGCAAAATTGTGTGATTAAAGATGTAGTGTTTGATGACCAGATCAGCCTGATTTATTCAAGTACAGAACTTCGCCTGCAACAGATATCAGAAAACGGCGTCTTACTATGCGGAAGTTTAGGCCTTCCGATTGAAAGTGGATTGATCGGCAGTTATGAAGCTAAACTGGTTCAGTATGACAATAAAGCGTTCAGTTGCTTCATCTCGGGTAGGACATCATCAACAACTACAGATTCCGATCTTTACTATCAGCAGATCAACGCGAGTGGTATCCCTCTGAACGATAACATCCAGTTGCTTTGTGATGCTCCCTATGCACAGAATGCGATCAACGCAGCATCATTAGGCAATAAATCTCTCTTAGTTTGGAATGATGAACGGGCAAAACTATACAATAGTTCTCTATCCTATCCCTCAATATATGCAGCTGGTATCGATGCAGCAGTAGACGTTTCGGAGCAATTTATAGGGTATTCCCCCACACTTTTGCTAAGGAATTACCCTAATCCCTTCAATCCTTCCACTATAATATCATTTAATCTACCAAATCCACAAAAGGTCAACCTGGAAATTTATAACATTCGCGGGCAGTTGCTTCGCAGGCTTTATCATGATGCTTTTCTGGGGACAGGAAAGCATGATATTGTTTGGGATGGCAGGGATGAGAATGGCAGTGTGGCAAGCAGTGGTGTCTATCTGTGCAAACTGGTACAGGGTAACAAACAATCTGTTAGGAAAATGCTCCTAAGTAAATAAATTAAGATCAAGGTTATGCCATATTTTTATAAAAACTAAACGTAGAGCAACAAGCCAATGTTGCTTGGCTTATTGCACACCAAGATCGGCATCATGCTCTATTCTAATAACGAGAATTAAATCAGTTTTTGGCTTTCCCCTGATTGGCCACGGCATTTTGAGCTGCTTCAAGTTCTGCCTCATCGGCCAAATAGTAGTTTTTTGTAACTCGCAACTCGCTGTCGAATTCATAGATCAGGGGAATACCGGTTGGGATATTGAGGCTAACGATATCTTGGTCGCTGATGTTGTTCAAAGTTTTTACAATTGCACGTAAGCTATTGCCATGTGCCGAGATAATTAGTTTCCGTCCGGCAGATAAGCGAGGGATAATCACTTCGTTCCAAAAGGGCATGGTGCGGGCACATGTGTCCTTCAGCGATTCGCACAGGGGTAATTGATCTTTTGAAAGCTTTGTGTAACGGGGGTCCAAACCCGGAAAGCGGGGATCAGTTTTTTCTAGGGCAGGGGGCGGAACATCAAAACTGCGGCGCCAGATTTTTACCTGCTCTTCGCCGTATTTAGCCGCGGTTTCTGCTTTATTTAAGCCCTGCAAAGCACCATAATGACGTTCGTTCAGCCGCCAATCATGAAAAATTGGAGCATACATCAGATCCATTTCATCCAGGGCAATCCACAAAGTGCGAATGGCTCGTTTAAGGGTGCTTGTCCAGGCTTCGTCAAATACAAAGCCTTCCGCTTTGAGGCGTTTTCCTGCTGCATGTGCTTCCTGAAGCCCTTTTTCGGATAAATCCACATCAGTCCAGCCGGTAAACAGGTTCTCTTTGTTCCAAATGCTTTCGCCGTGGCGAATCAAGACAATTTTATACATTTTATCTCCTTTAATACTAAGTGGTGGACTTCCCGTCTGCCGGATGCTACAGACAAGATGTCCGTAGCTACTCTGCAGGTTTGGTTTTATATTTCAACATACCCAGTTCAGCCTCAATGGTGCGGGCTAAAATATAGAACAGATCGGACAAGCGATTTACATAGCTAAGCAGTTCTGGGGAAATATCTTCGGCATGCGACAGAGCTATTACGCGTCGTTCTGCTCTGCGGGACACGGTTCGGCAAACATCCAGCTTGGCAGAAGGAATAGTAGAGCCTGGAATCACAAAGCCGGTTAGCTGCAGTTTGCTTTCATACTCGTGAATAATCGCCGTAAGTGCCTCTGCATCCTGTTCACAGATCGGATAGGGGTAAGAGCCGTTCTTGGTGGCAAGCTGACCCATCACTCGGTAGAGGGTGTTTTGCACTCCAGTCAATAATTCTTTTATTGCCGCTTGATTTATATGGTGTTTGCATTCACCCATAATGGCATCCAATTCATCCAAACTGCCATAGGCTTCCACCCGCAAATTATCTTTCCAAACCCTTTCACCGCTGTAAAGCGCAGTTTGGCCTTTGTCGCCACCTTTGGTAGTGATACTCATACTCTTCATCTCATGGCAATCACGGAAATCTCTATCTTTCCGTCTTTGGGCAGTTTTGCCACCTGGATGGCTTCTCTGGCCGGATAAGGAGCACTGAAATTGCGGGCATAGATTTCGTTCAGTTGGGCAAAATCATTCATATCCTTCAGAAACACAGAGACTTTTACAATGTGCGACATTCCCATGCCTGCCGCTGCAAGAATGGCTTTGAGATTGGCAAAAACCAGATTGGCCTGTTCTTCAAAACCTTCCGGCATAAGTGCAGAATTGGGATCAATGCCCAATTGGCCGCTTACAAACAGGATGTTATTTTTCATTATCGCCTGGGAATAGGGTCCGAGGGCTGCTGGTGCAAGATGAGTCATAACAGATTGCATTACATTCTCCTTTAGTGTGTTACCAGTGCTTTTTGTGCTAATATAACTGCCGGAATTGTTTCCTGAAGTGGGATATAATCCTGATGCTCCTTAACCAGATTGCGCATCAGAATTTTTCCTTCACGGATATTGTCGTCCCGGATAATCAACATTAGCGAACAGCCTTTGTTTATGGCTTGTTTTATCTGCATCGCAGTTTCGTTAATTTCGGGGGAAATTATGGTTTTGATAGATTTAGAATGCAGTTCTTGGGCAATTTGCAAAGTCATCATTTCCAGGTTTTCGCTTTCAGAACACAAATAAACCATAAAGTCCTGTCGGTTTGGATGAAAGAACCCTCTGGTTTCCATTATTTCAAAAAGTATGTCCAGATTAAGATAAAATCCAACCGCAGGAATACTTGCGCCGGCAATTTTGGCAGCCAGATTGTCATATCGACCGCCTCCTCCAACTACTATATCGCTACCTTGCTGGTTTACCACAAAATCAAAAACAGTTTCGTTATAATAAGCAAAGTTTTTGTAGAGGTGGGGGTTAACCTTATACTTATTACCCAAATTGGCCTGAATCTTTTTCACTTTGCTAAAATCTGTTCTACAACTCGGGCACAAATAATCAAGAATCTGGGGTCCTTGGGATAGCGTGTGTTGACAATCAGGGCTTTGGCAGCCTGTGTCACAGAAAGGATTGGCATACAATTCCTGATAGCAGTTTGGACAATAATTATCCTTCTGTCCATCCAGGAACAAGCGTAAATCTTCAAAAAATTTGGGTTGGCATTTTGTGCAGCCGTAGGAATTCAAGTCCAGGCGAACGTCTTTTACTCCCAGTTCCTGGCAAATTTTCACGCCCAGACTGATCACCTCATTTTCGGAGAGGATACTTTGGCTGCCAAGCAGTTCCACACCTAATTGGTAAAACTCCATCTGCTGATTATTTGGCAGCTTGCGGAACATGGGACCGGAATAATAGAAGCGATGAATCTCACCGGGATTGATGATGCTGGCAGTGTGATGCAAAACGCTGATTGTGCCTTCGGGACGCAGACTGAGCAGGCTTAGCTGGTCGTTTGGCAAAGACAGGGATAAAACGCTTTGCATGGCGGTATCTGCTTCCACGCCTTGCATTAAAGCTGTAATTCCATCCTGCAGAACTTTTGTTTCCTGCAAAACAGATAAGCGAATCTCCTGATAATCATGCAACGCCAAAACCTTTTCCAGCCTTTCTTCCAGCATTTTCCACTTCCACACCTGGTCCGGCATGAACTCATGAAAGCGCATTGGTTCCTTTCCCATCATCTCTCCTTGGGTTGTTCTGTTAATAAAGATAACCACAAAGGCTTGATTTGGCAATTATTTTGTAGTTTCCCAATCTCTGAATTTCACTTTTCTTCAGTAAGCAGAATTGCATATTGTGCTGAACTTTCTTTCTCCTAATATGGTATCAATAAGGAATCAATACGAATAAAGTCCTTAATGATTGCGTATTGAGTCCGTAATTGAAGCAAGGGATTGACAGAAACTGGCTCTATTGAAACGCTGTTTTTTACGAAAATGATAACAAAAAAGGGATGTAACCCAAAATGATTGAAGCCCAAAACCTTAGCTGCGGCTATGGCAGAGAACTCATATTAAAAGGCGCATCACTGCAAATTGCGCCGGGGGATTTTTGCGCGCTTCTGGGGCCAAACGGAGCAGGGAAATCCACTTTATTATATGCCCTGATGGGCTATCTGAAACCGGAAAAGGGATGCGTAGAGCTGTTTGGCAAGAATGTTAGCTTGCTAAAAGGCAGCTATATAGCTCGCCAAATAGCTTTTGTCCCGCAGGAAAGCATGCATGAATTTGATCACACAGTTAATGAAACCGTGCTGATGGGCAGATTTCCGTATCTTGGTTTGTTGCAAACCTATAGCGCAGACGACTATCGTGTGGTGGACGAGGTTATGGCTATGCTAAATTTAAGTTCCCTGAAACATCGCTGGCTTTCGGAACTGAGCGGTGGCGAAAAGCAGCGGGTCCTAATCGCCAGAGCTTTAGCGCAAGAAACCCCCTATATCCTTTTGGATGAGAGCTTGTCCCAGCTTGATATAAACCACCAGAGTGAGATAATGCACCTGCTTCAAGACATCCATAAAAACCAGGGTAAGACGGTGTTGATTGTTTCGCACAACCTAAATCTTGCCGCAAATTATGCAGAAAGACTAATTTTTATTAAAGCCGGCGAAATTCTGGCCTCCGGAAGTCCTGATCAGCTTATGCAGCCGCAGATTTTGCAGGATTTGTTTGGTCTGTATCTGGAAACAGTGCCAAATCCGCACTCTGGTCGTCCCAACATTATATACCCTTGATAAACATGTCTCACTGTAAAGCTTTGTTTGCTTTTTTTCTCGGTGTTTTCTTATGTGGATTGGTATATCTTGAAGGGGCAACCATCGCAGGAACGGTAACCGATACTGAATACAAAGGGTTGGAGGCAGTATTACTACGCAGTGGCAAGCATAAAAGTCTCAGTGGCAAAGAAGGCAGTTTTAGCATTGAACTTATGGATTCCCTGCACATTAGCCGGTTGGGTTACAAAAGTCAGGTGCTATCCCAAACTCAGGTGCAACAGCTTTATCGTCCCAACCAAAAGCTAATTATAACAATGGAGTCCGAACCGGTTCAATTGCCTACCTATCGCGTATTCTCTCACTTTGAAGATGCGGCAATATCTGCCGTTAAACTTGTTATTGATCCAGACCGTAACTATAGCAACACTTCTGAATTGATCAGCCAGAGTGCAGCTATGCAAAGCAGCGGAACAAATCTAAAGGGCGAAATTGCCAATCTTGGCATTTTGGGGAATGTTGCGCGCCACACACTTGTTATGGTAGATGGTGTCGCCGTAAATCCACAGGGCGAGCCTTTTGATTTCTCCCGTCTGGATATTGCCAACATTGAAAGCATTGAAATTATAAAAAACAATGCCAGCGTTTACGGAGGAGCTTCAGCCATAGGTGGACTGGTAAAGATTTGCACAAAACAGGGTCGGGGTGCGGATAAGGAGTTTGAAAGCAAAACTGAAACAGGGTCTTACGGTTTCATTATGCAGCAGCTTACAGCAAGTGGAGGCGGGCAAAACAGCAGTTACAGATTTTCCGTTTCAGGTTTTAGTGCCAAAAACGACTTCGAAATAAAACAAATGGACATGGTTCCCCAAGATGGTGATGCTATCCGGAAGAACAATACTAAACAGCAAGTGGGATTTTCGGGGGTTCTGGGGATGCGAATTGCTCCCCTAAACATAAGCGTGTCAACAGACTACACAGCTTTTTCCAGGGAACTCCCCGGCCCCTTGAACTTTATCGATTTGTATCGGGAAGCCAAACTTAGTGGGTATTCGCTTCGACCCCAAATGCGCATTGCTGCAAAATACGGAAAAATAGACTGGCAAAGCAACTGGTGGCTACACATCGATAATACTACCTACGACAACACACGTGGCGAGCTAAGTATTGCCAGAGCAAAATATACCCAAAAACTACTTTTCTATGGAATGCGCCAGTCCATTACCTATTCGCAAAACGATCTATTGGCCGGCTTTTCTGCAGAAAGCTCTGCCAACAACTATCGTTACCAAAACAAGCTAAATCCTTCTCAGCCGGGCATAAACAAAACGACGCCCCAATACAACGCAACAGCCAATGTGCAATATCAGCTTAAGCCCGGTTTTTTTATGCTATCCAATTCTGTAGCAGTGCGCTATGATCATCTGAATAGTGATGCACACCTTAGCGCACGCTATGAAGGTTCTATACGAAACTGGGGAGATAAATTTCTGGAGATTGGAGGCACCATCGGTAATTCCTATGCAGTTCCCTCACCCTATGACCTGTATTGGAAGGGCGATTTGCAGGCCATGGGAAATCCGGATTTGAACAGCGAAAACTCCCTTGGTTACCAAATTTGGCTGCAAGGTAGCGTTCCAGGTATGCAGATAAAAGCCACTCTGCACCGCAACCAGATTGAAAACCTGATTGTGTGGCGACAAGTGCAGATGAATGGCATTGCCTGGAAACCCGTAAATGTGGGCAAAGCAGAAATCCGCAATCTGGAACTGGAAGGCCACCTTGCGCCCATAAAGCAATTACAGGTAAACGCATCTGTCCTTTTTACCCAAGCCAGGGACACCAGCAATTTATCTTTTGGGAAAGCGCCTTCTCTTATGTATAGGCCAGATTTGCTTTACACGCTTTCAGCAGCGTATCAAAAGGGGTTTGCAAACATCTGGGGCAAAGTTTCCCATGCCGGCAAACAATGGACAACCCCAGATAATCTGATAGACCCAATTGCTGCATACACGCTGTTTGATTGCGGGGCCAGCCTGAAATTGAACTGGCATAAATGGCATTTTACACCCTCTTTAACCATAAAAAATCTGTTAGATACTGCCTATATGGTGCATGCTTATGTTCCGGAGCCGGGACGCAGTTTTTATGCAGGATTAAAGCTTGGCAGATAGTATATAATATAATGGGCACACGGAAATTTTACATAGTCGCTCACAGATTCCACAGATTGTGCGGATTAAAGTAGAGTAAATCTGTGTAATCTGTGAAATCTGTGAGCTAACCATTATTAGCCAGATCAATTTCTGCTTGACATTACAAAGCCCTGCACATTTATTACCCAATCCAAAGGTGAGGTGATTATGAAAAAGACACTATGGATATACTTGGCACTTTTTGCCCTGCTGCTAATGCTTTCTGCCTGCGAATCAGGCGGGAAATTCCACGTTCACAACAACTGCTCTTTTCCGGCTTATGTGAAAGCAGATAATGGGACAGAAATAACCATTCCGGCAAGCGGCGACCACGTGTTTAAAATTGATACCGACACCCAAAGCATATTTACCGGAGAGGTAAAAAGAGATGTAAAAGTCTGGATAAAAGGTGAAACATTCAATCTTTATGATAATGACAACCTGGTATATACAGATTCCACTTGGGTTACAATCCGTGCCGGTGAGACTTTGGATGCCTATTTGAATCCCAATCGTGCCAGCATCAAAGTGGTAAATAACAGCAGCCAGGCCATAACCGAAGCTGCCGTTTGGAAGCATGCCGGCACAAATCACACCCGCGTGGGAGCCATCTTAAACATTGCGCCTGGAACCAGTAAATACCTCAGAGTAGATTTTGCAGTGCCCAATAATCAATTTTACTACGATGTGATTGTGTTAACCGAAGATGAAAGCACCTATACCTATGGAGATGCCACAAATATTTTAGGCAAAGACGAGCAGTTTTTAATTACCCACACTGATTCTGAATAAAACGATTATAAAACGTAAGGAGTAAATTATGAAAGGGATATGGCTTAGCATAATTATGCTTTTTTGCGCTTTAACTTTAAGCGCAATCATTCCCCCAGAGTATGCCTCTATGCCTTTACCGCCAGACCAGGACTTGGTTACCGGCACCTTGGAAAACGGCTTGAGATATGTAATAATCCATAATGCCAAACCAGAGAATCGCATCGAAGTTCGTTTACTGGTGGATGCCGGTAGTGTGGATGAGGATGATGATCAGGTAGGGCTGGCTCATTTTACCGAGCACATGGCCTTTAATGGCAGCAAAAACTTTCCCAGAACAGAGATGGTAAACTATCTCACCTCCATTGGTATGGGCTTTCATAATGGTCTGAATGGCGGGACAAATTACGACTGGACTACCTATCAATTCAAACTTCCCACCGATGATGAAAAGAAACTGCGCCAAGGTTTTTCCATATTATCGGACATCGCCTGGCAGCTGGATATGGCACCGGATGAAATTGAGCGTGAGCGCGGGATTATTATGGAAGAATGGCGGATGGGACAAAGTGCCGGCCAAAGAATTGCAGATCAGATAGATAATGTCCGTTTTGCAGGTTCCCGTTATGCAGTGCGCAATCCTATTGGCACCATCGAAAACCTGAAAACCTTTAAGCACGAAAGTCTGACCCGTTTTTACCATGATTGGTATCGTCCGGATATGCAGACGGTTGTTGTAATTGGAGATTACGCTCCAGACAAACTGGAAGCCATGATCCGCGAGTATTTTGGGGTTATTCCCAAACGGGATAATCCACGTGCTCAAGAAAATTACGGAGTTCCGGACAACGTGGATCCCCGGGCAATCACGGTTTTGGACAAAGAGCAGCCCTATACTATGATTCAGGCTACCTGGAAAATGGAAAATACCCCCGTGGTAGATTTGGGCACCTATTACAATGCTCTGAAACTACGGCTTTTCTATGCCATGTTCAACGCCCGCATGGAAGAGCTTGCGCATCAGGCAGACCCATCTTTTTCCTACGCTGCCGGTTATAATCAAACCTGGCTGAAGAACTTTTGTGCCTCCATGTTTATGGTTTTCCCTGCCGAGGGTCGCAGTGAAGATGCTTTCAGAACGTTAATTACCGAGTTAACCCGCATTCGTCAGCATGGTTTTCAGCCGGGAGAATTTGACCGTGCCAAGCTGAATCTAATTCGTGAAGCAGAAACTGAAGTAGCTGAAAGGCCAACCCTGGAATCCGGGGAAATTTCCTGGAAGCTTATATTCTATTACATAACCGGAAGCGTTATGATGAGTCCACAAGCAAAAGAGGATATGATAAAGAACATAATCGGCGAAATCGATTTGCAGGAAGTGAATGACCTGATAGACGACATCATTACACCCCAAAATCTTACGCTCAGCTTGTCAGGAACCGAAAAAGAAGGTGCAAAATACCCTGGCAAAGAAGACCTTTTACGTATTTACGATGAAGTTCGCAGAGCTGAACACGATCCGTATGAAGATAAAACCGTGGATGAACCCATATTAGAGAAGATTCCCACACCCGGAAAGATTAGCTCAGCAAGTGTTTTGCCAAAATCCGGCATCAAGAAATGGGTGCTTTCAAATGGGGTAACCGTATTTAGCAAAAAAACTGACTTTAAAGCAGATGAAGTATTGCTTTTTGCCAATAGCCCGGGTGGAATAGCTGCTTTAAACCCAAAAGATTACAAAGCTGCAGACTTGCTTTCCGCCTATTTTTACAAATCCGGCTTTGGGAATTTTGACGGCGCAGCATTACAAAAAGCCATTGTAGGGAAAGTAGTTCAGGTTTACCCGGTTATGGATACTTATAGCGAGCAGTGGGATGGGAGCTGCTCTCCCAAGGACATGGAGCTGATGTTCCAAATGCTGTATCAGTATTCCACCGCACCGCGCTTTAATGCAGAGAGCTTTACCTCAGCGGTATCCATGTTGCGCACTTTTGTGCAAAACAGCATGCTGGATCCGGAACGAGCCTTTAGTGACACGGTTTCGATGCTTACCTACAACAACCATCCCATTAAGCGCAATATGAAACCGGAAGACCTGGACCAGCTTAGCTTGGAGCAGGTGGAACGTGTGTTCAAAGACCGTTATGGTGATTATTCCGATTTTACCTTTTACATAGTCGGGAATTTTGATGAAGAACTGCTTCAAACTTACTGCAAAACCTATTTGGCCAATTTGCCGGCTCATAAACGCAAAGATAAAATCCGCAATGTGGGGATTACCAACTTTAAGGGCAACAAGCAAGTCCGTTACCACAAAGGTAGCGAACGCAGCTTTGTGGCAAACGTAACTGTGGGTAAAACCAAATATAGCTCCGTTGCTTTGATTAACAACTCTGCCATGTCTCACATTGCCCAAGAGAAACTGCGTGAAAATATCCGCGAAGACATGAGCGGGGTTTATGCAATAGGGATTTGGAACAATTTTGAAGTATTCCCCAAACCCGGCTACAAAATGCAAACCTGGATGGGTTGCGATCCCGAAAAGGCAGAACTGCTCAATAAAGCCATTTTTGCTACGCTGGACAGCCTGAAAAACGGCTTATTTGATGATAAGTATGTGGAAAATGCTAAAACCACCATTCGTAAAAGCTTTGAAGAAAGCCTGAAATCCAATCAGGACTGGATAAGCGGAATGAGCAGGAACTACTTCTGGGGTTTACCTATCGACAGCCACTTAGATTATATGTCTATTGTCGAAAAAGTGGACAAGAAAGCTATCGTGAAAGCTGCCAAACAGTATCTCAGTTTCGATAAATCCTGCCTTAGCGTATATCTGTTCCCTGCCGAGGAATAAGCAGGATAAGCACCATAAAACAAGCTTAAAGTCAAACGGCCACAAAGTGTTTATTGCAAAGAACACCCCATGGCCGTTTCGCTTTTGAATAAATTATGCCTGCTTTGCCTTAAAAACTACGCTGGTAACCAGCTCAATCTGAACCGTTTAAACAGCTGATTGGCATTACTTTCGACAAAACTCGAAGTTTTAACTTGACTAATTTGGGCTAATCTTAGACTCAAGTTTGACAGTTGTAA
>DIXL01000021.1 GCA_002428685.1 Cloacimonetes bacterium UBA6081
GGGCTGGATTCACTCCTCCAAGACTGCATGACAACTATCCAAAACATCAATTTCCCTTGTCGTTCCCGCGGAGGCGGGAATCCAGCACTTTCAGAATCCCGAAGGGATGCCACACATGATATTGAGGTAAATACTGTATATCTGCCGCTCTTCCAGAGCTTTTTTGGGGCTGGATTCCCGCCTCCGCGGGAACGACAGGGAGGTTCTTTTTCTTTTTACACAGTCTCTTCAGAGGGAATGGCTTGATAATTGTAGTTATTTCTGGACAGCTATTCATCGTTCTTCTCTTTACAGCACCAGGTGCCAGGCTAACTGAAACCTGACACCTGATACCTGAAACCTATCTCAGCACCATCATCTTGTGCACTTTGACCCCTTCTGGAGTGTTTAGACGATAGAAATACACACCGGAGGCCACTTCACGATTGTTTTCATCATGACCATTCCATTGTGCCATTTGTCTGCCTTTTACACCCATTCCGCTAAAGAGCGTTTTCACCTTCTGACCTTTCAGGTTGTAGATATCCAAGCTCACAGGAGCATCTTTTGCCAGTATCCAGGAGATATTGGTTTGGCCTTTGAAAGGGTTTGGATAATTCTGTTTAAGCTCTGTAACCAGGGGAACCAGGGAAGAACCTTCATTGCGGTTGAATGAAATGTAACCATATTCACCCAAGTTGCTTGCTTGTAAACTACCGGCTTCAAACAGCATGGTTTCGGGATTGTAAACATAGGCTGCCGGTGCTTTCTTCATTCCTTTGTCGCCGTAATAGAACATGATCTCAAGTTCCGCATCGTCCTTTGCCTCGGCAGCATAGTAGTTCACTTCTATCAAAGCACTATCCACCACGGCAGCACCCTTACATATTCCAGCAACATATATCCCTACCTCTTCCGGTAAATCACTGGGATCAAATTCTATGAAGACGGGGGTATAGTTCTTTCTTTGTTGGGCAGTAAACTTAGTGGTTTTCGGGGTGGGAACAAACGCTGTAGCTGCTGTGTTCCAACGCATGGTTTCCGGAGACCAAGGCAAAATCTTAACTACTGCCATATCTCCTTCTTTCAAGAATATCCTGCTGGGGTTGATAATCCAGGGACTGTCTTTTTCCGCTAAAACTCTGCAGGTAGCTTTATTCTGGGTTTTTATGCTATATATATAGTCCAGAAACACCTGCGCCGATTCAGAATCCAAAGTTCTGGAAAAGGCTTGTTGCAGGCTTTGCGCCTGGGGCAAGAAATACCCCAACCAACTTTCCTGATACAGCATGGGGTTTTGCTTCCCTCTTAAGAATAGGAAAGTGTTGTCCGGGTCAGGAGTGTAACCAACCACGGTTATTGTATCAACTTCACCTTTCAGAAAGGTAAGCTTATAGCCATCTTGTGGCCAAACCCGTTTATCAGTGTATAGCCAAAATACACCTGTGTAATACATTAGACCACTGTATCCAGAACTGAACCATTCTGCATCGTAAAGTCTGTTATTGGGAGCGTTAGAGATTGATTCTTCAAACATATTGCCCAGGGAGTTGTTATACATATCGTGCATAAATAAGGTGCTGTCAACTATCGGAAAGCAGGTCCAGAATATGGTTTTATCCTCATTATCAGCAGCCTTGAAGACATAGGATTTGTTTATTGGCTGCGGAGTGGAGACGGCATAACAAACCAAAACTATACACAGTAACATTGTCAGGCATAATCCTTGTCTTGTGTTTGGTTTCATAATACTTTCTCCATTAAAAAAACCATAAAAGCTATTCCAATAACTGTAACCAATATTTTTATTATCCCCGTTTTCTGTCAAGTAACTTGTGCACGTAAGGATAAGATTAGGGGGTGTGATCCACTATCACCGTTCGTAGGATCAGCATCAAAGAGCATTACCTAAGCCATTGTTATTCAATCATTGGTGTGATCCACTATCACCGTTCGTAGGATCGGCATCTCACACGGACAACAGCAGCGGCCTGCTAACTCACCTAAACTATAGCAGACGTCAGCCTTAAATATTTGAGGTTTGCCAATAGTGTAAACCTCGATTATCGTTTCTTCATACTAATGTCATGTCAAGCCTGCCGAAGTGTCGTTCCCGCTTACCCCTTTGTCGTTCCCGCTTACCCCTTTGTCGTTCCCGAGGAGGCGGGAATCCAGCATAGAAAAAGCTCTGGAAGAGCGGCAGATAGTATAGTATTTGCCTCAACATTTTTGCCAACCCTACGGGATTATCAAGGGCTGGATTCCCACCTCCGCGGGAACGACAAAGCTGTTACGTATCAAGGACTGGATTCCCGCCTTCGCAGGAATGACAGTGCAGTTACGATATATAGAACTTGACAAGACTCTAAGGAAGGAAGAATAAATGAACAACCACGTCTTTTTTGTAAATGCCTTTTCCGCAGATTATTACAAAGGAAATACGGCTGCCGTTGTGCTGCTGGATGATTATCCTGCAGATGCACAGATGCTGGCTTTGGCAAAAGAATTCGGGTTTTCCGAAACCTGTTTTGTTAAGTGGCTTAATAATGCGGAATATCATATCCGCTGGTTTACTCCGGAAGTGGAAGTGCCTCTGTGTGGACATGCCACTTTGGCTGCTGCCAAAAGCCTGTTCGCATTGCGGGAAGCAGATAGTGCCGAGATAAGGTTTAACAGTTTGTCCGGTGTGCTTATCGCACGCAGGAAGCAAGAATATGTCGAGCTGGATTTCCCCTTGGAAAAAGCCGAGCCGGTAAAGGCCGAACCGGAAGTTTTGCAAGCAATTGGAGCAGTGCAACCGATCCAGATTCTCTCGGCCAGAAACAGCCGTAATTTGATCTTGGTTTACGCTGATCCCAAAGTAATTCCAGCCTTAAAACCAGATTTTGCCCGCTTGCGTAAGATGACCGGCTTGACATACTTTGGCATAGCCGTAACTGCATGGAATGAAGATAGTTATGTCTGCCGTTACTTTGCTCCCTGGGAAGGGATCAACGAAGATCCCGTTACGGGTTCTGCCCAAACCTATCTTGCCCCATTTTGGGCTGATAAGATGCAGCAAACAGAACTTACTGGCTATCAGCTTTCAGAGCGGGGAGGCTTTTTTAAGGTGGAAGTTCTAAAGGGTCGGGTGCTGATAAGCGGCGAGGCTTTCATCTATCTCAGGGGCGAAATACCTGTTTCCTGGCAAGAAACCTCCCTGATATCTTAGTCCCAATCCTTGCTTGCTCATTTTCGCCTATTCATTTTGAATGTCCCCTGAACCTCACCTGAACTTGGTTCGGGTTCTGTTCGGGATACCTTGCGTTTAGGTGTGAGAATCTGAACAAGGAATGTATAAACTGACACCCAAAGCTGCAAGTATAGTAATAAGATGCTGCTGTTAAGATAGGAGTGATTTTACCCTTTAGAAATAGACTATTGTCTTGTCAGGTTTCGTGTGCCGTTACAACCCTGTCGTTCCCGCGGAGGCGGGAATCCAGCCCTTGATAATCCCATAGGGATGCCATAAAATGTTGAGGTAAATACTGCATTATCTGCCGCTCTTCCAGAGCTTTTCTGAGCTGGATTCCCGCCTCCGCGGGAACGACACCCTTGTCTCATTCATTCATGTCAGGGTAGCTTGACAAGACAATTGTTGTAACATGGGCGAAATAAATGCTTGTCAAAATAGCGGCTATGGATTTCTTGGTTCTGAACTCAATGAAAATGGGAAGTGAATCATGTCAAGAATATGCGATATCTGTGGAAAATCCGCTCAGGTAGGCAATCATCGCAGTCATGCTTTGAATGCCACCAAGCGACGTTTCTATCCTAATCTGCACGAAGTTCGTGCCAATATTGAAGGTGCCATCAAACGTGTAAAAGTTTGCAGCTCCTGTCTGAAAGCGAATAAAATCCGCAAAGCCGTGTCTAAATAAGCTTTATCCGGTTCCGGTAACGGGCTTCTGCCTAAATATAGCTTTAATAAAACAGACCAAACTTTTCGGGAATCACGGTTTTGCCGGATTCCCGATTTTTCATTATAAGATTACTCCACGCAGGAGGTTACGTGTTAATAGAAGCAATACAAAGCAAAGTTGAACAGAGTTCTGCGGTTTTAAGTGAAGTCCGCAGCGAAATTGCCAAGGTTATAGTAGGGCAGCATGAGATTATAGACCGGTTGTTGATTGGAATTCTGGCCGATGGGCATGTGCTGATTGAAGGCGTTCCAGGACTGGCCAAAACGCTGATCATTTCGTCGTTGGCGGCTGTTTTTGATGCGTCCTATTCCCGCATTCAGTTTACGCCCGATCTGTTGCCGGCCGATATAACCGGCACCATGATTTACAATCCTAGAAGCGGAGATTTCAGCGTAAAGAAAGGCCCTGTTTTTGCCAATTTTGTGCTGGCGGATGAGATCAACCGTGCTCCCTCCAAGGTGCAGTCTGCACTGCTGGAAGCCATGCAGGAACATCAGGTTACGTTAGGCGATAGCAGTGTTAAGCTTCCCAGTCCGTTCTTTGTGATGGCCACGCAAAATCCGATTGAACAGGAAGGCACTTATCCCTTGCCTGAAGCGCAAGTGGACCGGTTCTTTATGAAACTAAAGATAAAATATCCTTCTTTGGATGAAGAACGGCAGATTATGGACCGGATGGTGGCAGAGAAACCTGTCGCTTTGCGTAAAGTGCTGCATCCGCATAATATAGAGGCCATGCGCGAAGTGATGAATCTGGTGCACATGGAAGACAAATTGAAAGATTACATTTTGCACCTGATTAACGCCACCAGACACCCCGAGCGTTATCCACGACTTGGCAATCTTAAAGGCTTGCTGGAGTTTGGAGCCTCACCCCGTGCCACAATCTTTCTGGCTCGTGCGGCAAAAGCTCAGGCTTACATTTCGGGACGTGCTTATGTGATTCCGGATGATATAAAAGCCGTTGGTAAAGACGTTCTGCGGCATAGAATTATCCTGTCCTACGAAGCTGAAGCCGAAGAAATGAGCAGCGAAGATATCATAAACCGCATTCTGGACGAAATAGAAGTCCCATAAACCGCAAAGGATTATGTTTACCCAAAGTGCTTCAGACATCCTGAAAAAAATACGCAGGATAGAGATTCGCACCCGTAACACGGTTTCAGGGCTGTTCAGCGGAGAATATCACAGCCGGTTTAAAGGCCAGGGGCTTGAATTTAGCGAAGTTAGAGAATACCAGCCCGGAGATAATCACCGCGATATAGACTGGAATGTGTCTGCCCGCATGGGTCAGCTTTACATTAAAAAGTTCAAGGAAACACGTGAATTGAGAGTGGTGTTTCTGGTGGATATCAGTGCTTCTCAACATCTGGGAACCAAAACCATGCTAAAAAGGGAACGCATTGCCGAATTGGTTGCAGGCTTGTCTTTCTCTGCGATTGCCAATCATGACCTGGCAGGATTGATTATGTTTTCGGACACTCCCGAAAAATATCTGCCGCCTCGAAAAGGACGCAATAATGCGCTGGCAATTTTGCGTGAAGTGTTATATTTGGAACCCAAAAGCAAACGCACTTCGCTTGCTGCTGCATTTGCCTATGCACATTTGGTTCTGAAGAAGCGCTGCATTCTGTTTGTGATTTCCGATTGGATAGATAGTGGCTATGAGCAAGCCCTGAAGATGCTGGCTTCCAAGCACGATGTGATTGCTTTGCAGGTGCTGGATGACAGCGAACTGGAGCTTCCAAATGCAGGTCTGCTGCACTTGCAGGATCCGGAACTGGGGACAGAATCCTGGATAAACAGCAGCGATCCCAAGCTGCGCAAAGCCTATAGTCTTTTGGTGCAAAAGCAGCAACAAGCCTTGCAGGAGTTTTTCCGTAAATGCAAATGCGACTATCTATTGATCCGCACCAATGATTCCTATGTGCAATCGCTGCGGAAATTCTTTGCGCTACGAGAAAAACGGACGGTTAGAAGATGAAAATGCTGAAGTGCTGGCGTGCTATAGTGCTGGCAGCGTTGCTGTTGCTGCCTGCTGTGCTTATAGGTTCCATTTCTCAGGAACTTAGCGGAGCCGACAGCTTGAACGTAGGCACCCCCTTCAGTTTTACCATTATCGCAGACTATGCCATTAAAAACGTCTCCATCCCGGATTCCCTTGATGAATTTGCCATAATAGACAGCAAGCTTTCAAAGACCAATACTTACACCTGGCACTTAAGCATTGTGCCGCTAAAAGTTGGTTCTCTGTCATTTCCCCGCTTGCAGGTGAATCCTGTTGAAATCTCTGTTACTGCTGAATATACAGATGCTTTTCGCGTGCATGTGTTATCGGTTTTGGCTGAGGGTGATACTTTGCTGAAGGACATAAAACCCATGCAAAGATATTTCCTGCAACCTCCCTTTTGGGTATATCTGCTGATCCTACTGGCAATAATTGCCTTGGTTTGGTATCTGCTGAAGAACCGTAAGCCCAAACCCAAGCCTGTAGAAAAACTGCGAGCCGATCCCTTAAAACCGGCTGTTCCTGCCTGGCAAAAAGCCATTAACAGCCTGGATGAGCTGAATAAACAAACCGTGAATGTGATTACCTACCACTTTTTGATGTCTGTGATTTTGCGGACATTTTTGGAAGAGACCTACGGCTTTAATGCCTTGGAAATGACCACCCGCGAAATTCAGCAAACCTTCAGAAAGCTGCAATTGGACACAAGCGGAGAAATAAAGTGCTTTTTAGCCTACTGCGATATGGTAAAATTTGCCAAAGTAACTCCCGAAAGCAGTGATATTGAGCTAAATTGTAAGTGGCTGAAAGACTACTTGCTATCATTTGCCAAGCCCCCTACAGAGGCAACCGATGCTTAAATTTGGCCATCCCTGGCTACTTTTGATCCTACTAACGATTCCCACATATTTGTGGTGGGAACTGAAGTATAAAAAAGGCCAAAAAAGCAGTTTACCCCATTCCAGAGTAAATATGCTGCGTCAATTGGCCATGCATCAACTGCCCTATCAGCTATTGTATCCAGGATTGCGAAGCTTGATTCTGCTGTGTTTGTGTATAGCAGTGGCTCAACCACGTTGGGGAGTTCGTTCCCGCGATATCAGCAACAAAGGGGTGGATATTGTTCTGGCAGTTGATATCAGCGGTTCTATGCTGGCCATGGATTTTGCCCCGCAAAACAGACTGGGTGCTGCGGTTAGCGTGGCTAAAGATTTCGTTTCCCGGCGTCCCAACGACCGCTTTGCCCTGGTAGCTTTTTCGGAATATGCCCTCACCCAAATACCGCTGACTTTTGATCACCAGGCCATGATTAATAGCCTGGAAAAGTTGCAGGTAAATGAACAAGCCTCAGGAACCGCGATCGGTATGGGACTTGCCAAGGCTGTCGCCCGGCTTTCCAAAAGTTCGGCAAAAAGCAGAATAATTATCTTGATTACCGATGGAGTGAATAACACTGGTGAAATAGACCCCCTCACCGCGGCACAAATGGCCAAAGAACTGGGCATCAAGGTTTATCCCATCGGGGTTGGCAGCCAGGGTATGGTGCCTTTCCCCTACAGCGATCCAATCTTTGGCAATCGCTTCATCAATACCTTTATCGAGCTTGATATGCCAACTTTGAATAAAATTGCAGAAATAACCAACACGGGTAAAGCCGCCATGGCAACAGATGCTAAGCTTTTGGGCTCCATTATGTCCCAGATTGACCGGCTGGAGAAAACCCAGTGGACTGCCAAATTCAGCTATAATTTCAGCGAACAGTTTATGCCCTTTTTGTGGCTGGCTTTTGGGCTTTTACTGCTGGAAATTCTGCTAAAATCCTTTGTTATGCCCCTGCTTCCGGATCAGTTATGAATTTAGTGCATCCCTACAACCTTGCCTTGCTGGTGATTTGCCCGATCCTGATCCTGTTGGTTATCAAGCGAAAAGCAAGGCTGCACAAACGCTACAATGAGTATGCAGAACCACAATTGCAGAGCTTTTACTATCGCAGCAGTTCTCCTTTTTGGATCGGCTTTCGCTTGGTGCTTACCGTTCTTGCTTTAGCCCTGATTATGATCTCTCTGGTTCGTCCGCAATGGGATTTTGAACAGCGAGAGGTTCAAAGCAGCGGCATGGACATAGTTTTTGCCATTGATGTATCAAAAAGCATGGATGCCACCGACATCATGCCCAGCCGCTTGCTGCGTGCCATTTTGCAAATATCCGGCTTTGTGCAGCAGCTTAAAACCGATCGGGTTGGCATTATTGCTTTTGCCGGAGTTGCAACCCTGGAATGCCCCTTAACCGACGACTACGAAGCGATTAAGATTGTGCTTTCCAGCCTGAATAGCAACACGTCCGACAGGCCGGGTACTGATATTGGAGCTGCCCTGGAATTGGCAGAAAAAGCCTTTAATGCCGCTTCCAAGGCAAATTCGCTGGTATTAATCTCCGATGGTGAAGACCTGGAAGGCACAGCCATTCAGCAAGCAAAACGCCTGAAAGATAAAGGCATCAGAATCCACTGCATGGGAGTTGGCAGTCCCGAAGGCGTGATTATTACCAATCCGGATACAGGGCAGGAAGTTGTAAGTAAGCTGGATGAAAAGACATTGCAACAGATTGCCGGCCGGACAGATGGAGAATATTATCGGGTTACTCCGGGTGGCGACGAAATTCAGCTTATCCTGAAACGCATCTATGAAACTGAGGAATACAGGCTGCGCAACAAGCGTCTTAGCCTGCAAAAAGAGCAATATTACCTGTTTGCGCTTCTGGCAATCGTGCTCTTGTTAATAGAGCCGTTAATAAGTCCCCTGAAGCGAAAAACCGGCACCGGAAAAACGATGAGACATGATGAAGCATAACCGGAAAAGAACTGCACTATTGATTCTTCTGATCCTGTTTTTGGTTCTGATCGCAGAATTGCTGCTCCGTCCCAAAGTGTTTACGCAAGCACTTTCCGAACAGCTTTACCGCCTAAAACAATACCCCTTGGCAGAGAAGCTATTACAGCACAATGCCAAAAAGGACAAAGGGATCGCCAATACTAATCTGGCCAAAAGCCTTTATCAACAAGGCAAGCTTCCGGATGCGGAAACTGCCTCTGAGGCTGGGATACAAAAAAATCCCAGCAGCAATGCTCTTTACGACCGGGGTAACATTGCCTATAAACAGGAAGACTATAAAAAAGCCCTGGAACATTACAAGAAAGCACTGTTAAAGAATCCCAATGACTCTGACCTGAAAGCTAATTACGAGCTAACTCTGCGAAAACTGGAAAACCAACCGCCTCCCCCACCAAAACAAGAACCTGATAAGCAAAAGCAGGAAGAAATCCGCAATATTCTGGGAGGTTTGGACAACAAAGAAAGTAGCGATCGCAAACAAAATGAAAAAGCAAATAATGGTGCTCCCCACAGCAAATGGTGGTAATGATGAAACACTTATTCCTGTTTTGCATGCTTATCCCCTTGGCACTATGTGCTTTAAAAGTGGACGTAAGTGTAAATAAATATACATTAAGCACCAGCGATCAATTGGAACTGACCCTAAAGGTAACTGATTCCAACAGGTTAAATGTTTCCGAGCCGCAACCTCCTCAGATTTCCTTGCTCACCTTTCGCAATATGACAAGCTCTTCAGCTTCTTCAGTAGTCCTGAATGGAGCAAAGCTGATTTCTGAATTTTCCGAAACCTACAAATATATCTATTTCCCCGCAAAAACGGGCTCTACAATTGTGCCTTCCATGAAGGTGGATGTCAATAACCGCACTTATTCTACCCGCCCTATCGAATTGACCATTGTGAAGGGTATAACCAAAAAACCCCAGCAATCCCAACCTTCTGTTCCGGGCTTTAACCCTTTCAGTTTTGATGAACCCGATTATTGGAGTGAACCCTCTGCCATAAACGACAATACCAAGCTAATCGCATTACCGGAAACACAATACGTTTACAGAGGTTTCCCTGCAATTGTTTCTTACTATTTATACACCGACACCATGGTTCGGTCTTTCAACCTTGAAGAAGAAAAAGATTTCACCGGCTATGGCAAAAGCACTTACGAGCAGCCTTCCATGCTAAATTATGAGAATGTACAAATAAATGGAAAAAGCTATAAGCGTGCGCTGGTAAAGCGCTTGGCCATAATGCCAAATCAGGATGGCAAGCTGCAAGCTCCTCAGCTAAGCGGTGTGGCCAGGCTTTACAACTTTGGCTATATTAATAAATCGCTCGTTAGCAGTGGTGGGAACCTTGTGGTGCGCCCCTTGCCCAAAGACAATGTGCCGGCTGGATTTGCCGGAGCTGTTGGGAACTTCAGCATCTCTCACAGTGTTTCCAAACAGGAAATACGCTTGGGAGAAGCACTGACTGTTACCCTAAAAATTAGTGGGAAAGGCAATTTTAACCAATTCAATGCCCCCCAATTCGCTACGGGAAAAGGATTCCAGATCTCCAGTCCGATGGTTATTGACAACTTGAATGCAGGCATCGAAGGCACCAGAAGCTATTATTATACTTTGATTCCACAGGACAAGGGAGATTTTAAACTGCCAGAGCTGAAGTTCGTATGGTTCTCTCAAGATAAAGGCAGCTACCAAACCTATCAAATTCCGCAGCTTGACATCAAAGTAAGCGGTGGCCACGTGCTTAGCTATTTAAACAGGCTTTGGGAACCCCGGCAGCAGCGTTATATGTTTCCCAAGCTGATCCGTTCTGATTATCCAGTTTATAAGCCCATGGTAAAGCAGCTTTGGTATTGGGCTTTAGTAATCCTGATAATGTTGGCAGCTGCAGCGATTTCGGTCTTCGCTTTAGAGAAAAAGCTAAAGGGAACAAATCCGGATTTGTATGCTCAGAATAAGGCAGATAAAGTGTTGCAGCACTACATGAAACATGCTTTGTCTGCAGCTCAGAATCTTTCAAACGAGTTTTACCCTCTGGCAGAAAAAGCTCTGGTGGACTACCTGGCAGCCAAATATAAGCTGCCCAAACACTTATCCACCCCAGAAAAACTAAATGCCTTGATGGGCGAAAATATTCCAGATGAGTTGCTTAGTGAGCTGCAAGGCTTTTTGGACACTTGCATTTCAGCCAGATATATGCCGGAAGCCGATAGAGCCATAAATTTGCAGGAGGATTTACAACGAGCCAGGAAACTGATTAAAGCCTTTGTTAGTCTCCACCCCAAAAAATCCAAGCGAGGGATGAAAGCATGAAAACTGCCTGGATCACACTTGCCTTATTGTTTACAACCTTTCTTTTAGCTGCTACCCAACAGGGTTCTGATGCCTCAGGATTATCCGCTTCCTTAAACGTCTATCCGGATTCTATGCAGCAGACAGTTATAAAAGCAGAAAAAGCTCCTAATGCAGATCTGTTTTTCAACCTTGGGGTAGATTTTTTTTCTCTTGGCGATGTAGGCCATGCCAATCTATATTTCCTCAAGGCTTTGAATATCAATTCCGCCCATAAACAAGCCCGTGCTAATCTGGACACATCGATGCGTTTGGGTCAGGATTCCAAGCTTTATCCTCAACGCTTGTTTTTAGTAAGGGTTCTGTATCAGTTCAGCGACTTTTTATCGGTGCCGCGCTTGGCCATGTTTGCCCTGATCTTTTTACTGCTTTCGGCCCTTGCCTTAGCTTGGCTGCTGTTTTATGATCCCGAAAAAGAACTTGCCCTGCCAATTCTTACCCTTAGCTTTGTATCTCTGCTTTGCCTCTGCTCTTTTATTGCCCTAGGGATAAAGAGTTACAGGCAAAGCCACAATCCTCTGGCAGTGGTTATAACTCCACGTTGTGAACTGTTCTCTGCTGCTTCTGCACCAATTATGGAACTTCATGCAGGGCTTATTGTACATATTATAGAGGCAAAAACTGATTTCATCACAGTCCGTTTGCCCAATGGCGAAACAGGAAAAATTGAAACCAAACACCTAAAAAGGGTAACCGACTGATAGCCTTAATAGCCTGAAATACTATAGTGGATTAGGTTTTTAGGA
>DIXL01000035.1 GCA_002428685.1 Cloacimonetes bacterium UBA6081
GAAAAAAATGGGGGGATGCCTCAAAGGATTAAATCTCATCCAGAGTTTTTCTCCACATAACTTGAGGATTACTACTGGATTAGGTGTAGATGATCCCAATTTCGGTTATTTTAGTCCAAGTGCGAACCGGATATTGATAAGGCAGGACAAAGGCAAATACTCCCATATTGCCAGGCATGAATTGAGTCATGCTTTTACATTTTATACTTTGGCAAATAATTGGTTTGGTAACGAAAATGGTCAACCTTATAACGAATTCACTTGTTGTATGGATGAAGCTTTTGCTCACTACTTTCCCTGTGTCGTTCAGAATTCTCCGGAAGCAATAATGGGATTAAGTCAGGGTCAATCTACTTTTGAGGACATTTCTTTTCTAACAGCATCTCAGGTTCGTAATCTAATGTGGAGTTATTTTCCCTTAGACGAAGAATTGTATTCATTTAGGTATTTTGATTACCCCATTTCTTCCTCTTGGTGGACATTAAGAAACAATACTGTTTTCGGTCTGCCTGATCCGATTACTCAGGTTAAAGCTTTTGATAGGATTCTTGTTAACACAATAGGTCTGGTGGGATCTGAACTAAGCATCAATTCATCATATCGTTATAAACCCCGCTATTTTTTCAATCTCTTAATGCAAGGAGTTGCAGATATTGGACAAACCACAGAATTAAACGACAAGCAAGTAGCCATCAAAGATGCCTACAACAGCCGTGGTTTGCATTTCTACCCCAAGGTGGAAAGCATCAGCAGCGGGAATATAAGCAGAAACATCTTTGGCTTGAATGAGCCTGTGCATGTGAAGATCAGCGATTGTCCCCAGAATACCAGGATAAACATCTATGTGATAAAGCATGGCAGCTACACTTACACGGATGGTGCCTTAGTATCTACACTAAACAGCTTCTATGCCAATGGCTTTTCTCCAATCACAAATGAAACAACCAACGCATCCGGAGAGTGGACTGGCTTGATCTGGACTACACCATCTTCTGCAGCAGATGCAGTGGGAGATTATGACATAATAGTAGATATCGGCAGTCCTAATACCCCAGATGGCATCATTCATTTTGCCTTCAGCGGTGCCAATGTGATGGATGGGTTTGATAGTAGAACAAAACCCGGATTAAGTGTTATAGATAACGGGATTGATGTAGTGATGGCAGTGTCAGCCTTTTCTGAGCCGCAAGTATCAAAATCATCTAAATAGAGCCCTTGTTCTGCACAGGCAGGCATCTGCAACAAACACAGGTTTCCGCCTATGCAGAATATCCAGAGGTGAAATGGTTTGACATTTATTTGGCACAATGAAACATAGGTTTTGCAAGCAATGTAACACATAAAGTGTATGGTGCGTTGGTTCTTTGTGAACCGACATAAGAACATACCTAAATTAACAAAAAAGGAGAAACAATGAAAACAAGAGTATTTATCGTCCTCCTGCTGATGTTGATGACTTTTTCTGCCATCTATGCAAGTGAGGATACTTACGAACAAGAGGAGTATTTTAGGAAAAAGCAAGAACTTGATTTACTTGCTGATAGGTTCAAAGCCGAAACGGGATTTGAGGGTACCATAGAATATAACTACCAAAGAATGAACTTATCTCAATTAAGGGGTAAGTTCAAAGATGTCACATTCAAGGCAGATCAGGATACAATCAAATTCAGGTGTGCAATCGAAAGTATATTAAGAAAGGTACAACCATATATTGCTGCGACAAGGGAACAGTTATTTCCTTCCCCGATATCTTCTAATGATTTAAGAGTAAAGTCTATTTATCAACAGAGGATCTACGGTTTTTCTACTGAACATAACGGGAATATTAATGTGTCCTTTAATAAAGGTAAACAGTTGTTTGAAATAACAGACAGTTCTGTGCCGATAAATGTCCTGCTACCTGTGATAAATATCTCAGAGAAAGACGCACATAATATTGCACTTATTGAACACAAGAAAAAGCATCAAAATTCAAGCATCGAGATTAAAGCATGCCCAGACAGTCGCTTAGCATATAGTAACAAAGGGGGACTTGGTTATAAACTTGTTTATATAGTCGTTATGACCGATAATACGAATGCATATTATGTTGATGTTGAAACAGGTAACATTATATTTATCAGGCCAGTGTACGGAGTTGAGAATACTGGCAATGTTCAGGTTAAGGGATACATATATCCATCTTTTACGCCAGGATATAGTAACATCCCTGAAAGTCACACTGGTATAGAACCACTTGAAGATGTTGAAGTATGGATAAATAATATTCCTAATCAAACAGATGCCAACGGATATCGATATTTTGATGACAATCCAATAAGCAACTATCTCATCAGATTTCAAGCATCTCATTTCAGAGTAAAACACAGTTCAGACGAGGGAGCATGCTTATCATCTATTAACCTAACATCTTTAGGGAATAATACATATTCATCTTTGTTGGGAGATGAGAATTATTATGCTCCCAGTATTCATTACCATGGCTTGAATTATTACTATTCGTTGTTATCAATGGATGAAACTTTTAGTCCGATGATAAACATTGTTACAGATTATGTATTTTCTGACCCGCTGACTTTCGGAAAATATTTCCCAGACGGCAGCAGGCTTTTAATCAAAGATGGTAGATACACAAGAAACATCCAACATGAGTTGAGCCATTGTTTTGTTTGTCATAAACTTGATGGTAGTTTATTCTTTGATGATTCTTTAATCGGCAATAACCATGCTATGGATGAAGCATTTGCAAATTATCTTCCTTGTGCATTATCACTTGATCCAAGGATTCCGTCATCTACCAGTTATATTGATCTTGATTTAGAAGATTTTGGAATTCCTGCTTCTGCTATGCTAAATGAATTCGGATATGCTGATTATCCAGTTGGAATTATAATTGCGGATGCATGGTGGGCATTGAGAAGTCACTTTCAAGCCAATATCTTGGATCAAATACTTATCGATAATTTAGATGAATTAGACTCATACAACTTTCTAGATTTATATAAACCAAGATATTTTTACAATCAACTTATGAGAGATCAAGCAGAGGACACGATTAATTGGGAATTTAATGCTAATCAAAAAGCTATCAAAAATGCCTACAACAGCCGTGGTTTGCATTTTTACCCAAAGGTTGAAAGCTTCAGCAGTGCTAATAAAGCCAGAAACATCTTTGGCTTGAATGAGCCTGTGCATGTGAAGATTAGCGATTGTCCGCAGAATACCAGGATAAACATCTATGTGATAAATCATGGCAGCTACACTTACACGGATGGTGCCTTAGTTTCTGCACTTAGTAGCTTCTATGCCCACGACTTTTCTCCTATCACAAATGAAACAACCAACGCATCCGGTGAGTGGAGTGGCTTGATTTGGATTACACCATCTTCTGCAGCAGATGCAGTGGGAGATTATGACATAATTGTTGATATCGGCAGTCCCACAACACCCGATGGATTTATCCATTTTGCCTTCAGCGGGGCCAATGTGATGGATGGGTTTGATGGTAGAACAAAACCCGGATTTAGTGTTATAGATAACGGGATTGATGTGGTTCTGGCACTTGATGTATCAAGTAGTATGGTTAGTTATTGTTCTAGATTACGAGAACTTGCAGATACTATTAGAGCAGCCATGCATCTGGGAGACAGGCTCAACATCTTTAAATTTAACGAAGGAACAGGGCCTTCTTGGTTTAGTGGTGGTTATTATTATTATTTTGGAGAATCAACCTTGGAAGAATTAAACCCAGCTAATCAATCAAGTGTTTTACCCGCGATAACTGCTACAGGAAACACAGATATATTTATTCCATATTATCGTGGAGCTCCTCGATTTAACCAATTAGTACCTGCGTCCAACCGTCCTAAAGGAATGGTCTTATTATCCGATGGAGAACATCATGTTACTATACACCAAGACCCAAATCATCAGCACGATATTTATTGATCCAACTCCCGCAATTCAAAAAGCAGAAGAGCCGCTATTGCTAAAACTATCTGTTTTAGACTATATGACTCCAATCCAAGGTGTAAACGTTTCCGTTTCTCTATCACAAGGTATTTGGCAACACAGTACGGTGTTATATGATGATGGCTTTCATAGCGATGGCTTAGCAAATGATGGCATATATGCTAATTACCTTTATGTTTATCCAGATATCTCCAATAACCTCATACTCGACAGCACATTTGATTTAGTCTATATTGTTGAGGCAATTCCTCTTTCAATTTATCGCACAAATAGACGTAGTATTACGCTGGATTTGGAGTCAGAAAATCAATATCCCAATGTTACTCGGAAATTGTCAAATGGCTGGAATTGGGTAGGCTTTCCGCGATTGATTAGCGATAATGCTGGTAATTTGATTGACTGCACTACTATATCTTTAGAGCCATATTTATCAACTGCACTTTCTCAATCAGGTTATGCTTCATACGAAAATCACTGGCTATATTATGGGCTGCAGTATCTGGATAGCAAGGAAGGTTATAAGCTAAGGATTAGAGATATTGATACAATAAAACTATACGAAATGGGCACTTTGGTGGATATAACCTCTGAATATCCAATTCGCGAAGGCTGGAACTGGCTAACCTATCCCTGTTCTCCAACTGTTTATCCTGAAGAAGCACTTGCCAATATCTTGGATGATATAGATTATGTTCTGGCACAAAAGTGGAGCATGAAAAAGGAAAATGGAGTATGGATTCACGATAACAATTCTTTGCGTCCGGTAATCAAATATGGTGATTCTATAGAGGTGAGGGCAATTAGAAATGCATCGCTCTTCTGGAATGGTGCTCGTCCCAGAGAAGAAACCAAACCTCTTGAAGCAGAATATTACACTTTTGAGGATAAGCCAAATTATGAAACCCTAATGGTGGAAAGCATTGACGGTAATCCCTCCTTTGTGGAAATAGGTGTATATCAAGATGATACCTGCATCGGAGCCAGAGTGTTTGAAGGTTATCCTATTCAGATTCTGGCATATTCCGAGCCTGCTCAAAGCGATAGCACCGAACTTGAGTTCAGAATTTGGGCTGACGATAAAAGGGAGATAGTTTTAAAGACAGCCTCTGTGTCCGGGGGTAAAGAACTATCTCAAGAGAGCACTTTGTATCCAGAGCTTGGGGCTTTCAGGCATGTCCGCTTGAAGCAGGATAACGATACAATTCCAGCTGTCTTTGCTTTGGAAGGCAACTACCCCAATCCCTTCAATCCCTCCACCACTTTGCGATTCTCAATTCCAAACGATGGCAAAGTAAAGCTAAGTGTTTACAACCTGAAAGGGCAGAAAGTGGTAGATATTGTGGATGGCACTCTGGCCGCCGGTTCACACCAGGCTATCTGGCATGGCAAAGACAGCCAGGGAAGAAGCGTGGCTTCCGGAATTTACTTTACCCGCTTGGAACAAGGTAAAAGCAGCAAAGTTCACAAAATGGTTTTAATGAAATAGTCTCAAATGTTAGAGAAGACATAGCAAGAAAATCAACATATTATCACAAGAAGATGTTTGTATAAAGACAGAAGGAATATATATGTTTTACTGCCCTACGCGCATAATCTTTGGCAAGGAAGCGATGCAAAAAGCCGGTGCCTATCTGGTGAATTTGGGAACAAAGCCTATGATTGTCTGCGGAAAACAGAGTGCCAAACTTTGCGGTGCGCTGGATGAAGCTATTGCAATCTTAAAAAAACAGGGTATGAATGCAACTATTTTCGATGATATCAGTGAAAACCCAAGCCTGGAAAGCATCATAGCCGGCAAAGAGATGTTTATTACCAAAGGCTGTAACCTGCTGATTGGCATTGGAGGTGGCAGCCCTATTGATGCAGCCAAAGCGATTTCCCTGGCGGCGGCAAACGATTTGGAAAAGGAGCAATTATATAAAACAGAATTGTTTACAAAAGCCTATCCGATTGTTGCAGTTCCCACCACTTCCGGAACCGGTAGCGAAGTTACACAATATAGCGTTTTAACCGATTTCAGGCAAAAAAAGAAGGCCGGATTGGGGCACATCCTGGCTTTTCCCAAGCTGGCTGTTTTGGATCCTAAATATACCTTTAGTCTGCCGGATACTGTAACGCTGCACACATCTCTTGATGCGCTAAGCCATTTGTTGGAAGGGCTTTACAGCAATCAACGCAATCCCCTTGTTTACCCTTTGGTTTACAAAGGCATCGCCAGCATCATGAAATGCTTACCCCAAATTTTGCAGGATAAGGAAAACTATGCAGCCAGGGTAGAGCTAATGCAAGCCTCGCTGTATGGCGGAATGGTTATTGCCCAGGGTAGCACCACTTTTCAGCATGCGATTGGATATCCTCTTACATCGCATTACAACATTCCTCACGGCTTGGCCAATGCCTTGGCTATGGAGGCGGTTATGGAGCTATATTACCCCGCAGTAAAGGCAGAACTGGAAGGCCTTTTTGCCTATCTGAACTGCACTTACAGCAGCTTTATAAGCTGGCTGAAGGTGCTTCCGTTCCAACAGCATCATGCCCTGAGCGATAGCTTTATAGAGGAAGCAATTCCCTTGGTTATGAGCGCACGCAACATGGCTTTGAACCCTGTAGAGATAAGCGAGGAGCAGGTTCGGCTGGTTTATGAAAAGATAAGGATGCCACAATGAAACCGCCCCTACTTAACGTGTATGTATGGCACATTGGTATGTCGTTCCCGCGGAGGCGGGGATCCAGCACTGTTATAATCCCGATGGGATGGAACATAACTTGTTGCTATCTAATCAATTATATGTCGTTCTTCCAGAACTGATCAAAGGGCTGGATTCCCGCCTCCGCGGGAACGACAGGACTTTGCACCATGAGTATTTTGACAAGAGCTAATCACCTCATCACATCATCACCCCATCACATCATCACCCCATCACCTCGTCACATCATCACTTCATCACCCCAAAAGCTACCACTTTTTGAAGATAAAGAACACCGCCAGAATGATAAACAGAAAGCCAATCACATAATTCCAGCGCAGTTGTTCCTTTAAATAAAACACCGAAAACACGCTAAAGACCACAAGGGTAATAACTTCCTGGATGGTTTTTAGCTGATAGGCATTGAAGGTGCCGTGTCCAATTCGATTGGCAGGAACCTGGAAGCAATATTCAAAGAAAGCAATTCCCCAGCTTACAAAGATAACCAGCAACAGAGGCGAACTTTTATACTTTAAATGTCCATACCAGGCAAAGGTCATAAAGATATTGGATATACTCAGCAAAATTATGGTTTTCATCCGGCAATCCTATTCGGAAAAGAAACTATGGGGGTCTTTTGCCAAAGCAGCAGCCAGGGCAATACCTGTTCTTCTGTCCTCAACAATTGGCAGGCTTATGGCAAAGGCATGTCTGATGAACTCACAGCTTCCCTTTATTGCAGTGGCAAGGCTGTTCCCATTTAGCAAAGCGGCTAACAGGATGCTGGCAAAACAGTCTCCGGCTCCGGGATAACTGACAGGGACATAATTGCATTCATACTCGCTAACAACAGCAGATCCCTTTGAATAGTGCACAAGCTTGCTGTTATCACCACTTTCGCAAGGAGCACTGGTAATAATAATCTGTTTTGGTCCCAGCTTACTTAGGTCTTTGCACCATGCCAATAGAGATTCCGGAGAGCTGTTAAACTGATTGCCAAGCAACAAGGCTGCTTCCGTGAAGTTGGGAGTTATAATATCGCTGCAAGCCACCAAGTTCTTCATAGCATGCACCACACTATCATCAAAACAACTGTAAAGCTTGCCATCATCACCCAAAACGGGATCAACAAGGACAATTGCATTGGGCTTCAGCATCTCCGGCAGATACTCCAGAATAATCTCTACTTGCCCGGGATCGCCAAGAAACCCGGTATAAACAGCATCAAAACGCAGCTCCAGCTCTTTCCAGTGTTCAAACACCTGCTTCAGCATAGCGGTGTTATCCTGCCGGCGATAGCCAGGAAAATCTGTATTGGCAGAGAGCAGAGTTGTAGGCATAGTGGCCACTTCTATACCCATGCGATACATAATTGGGATCACGGCCAATAGGGATGTGTGCCCAAAACCCGAGAGATCGTGAATTGCCAGGATCCGTTTTGGCACCACGGTTAAAACCCCTTTAGAACAAAACTATCCAGGATGCTGCCATCCAGAGCGTAAACCCTAAATTCCAAATTGCTCTTAACCCTATCCGCAATGAGATAGTGGTTACTTTTGTTAAATACGATACTATAGGGGTTATCATGTTTTTCATTTCTAAAAGGGGCACCGCCACCACCTGTAACTATGTAGGTTATGTCCTTATACAGCGAGCGTTCGTAATTGTGATCATGTGCACTGAACACTGCTTTAACTGAATACTTACTCAGCAACTGCGGCAGATACATTTGCAGACCAAGCTCATCACCATGCTCACCGGATGAAAACACCGGATGATGCAGCAGTACAATCTTGGGAAGGCTGTCTGCCAGAGCTGTCCCAAGCCATTTATACTGATCTGATCCAGGCTTAAGATCAATAACGCTATCCAGGATAATGTAACGGATACAATCAGACACAAGCGTATTGTAAGATTTGCCATTCAAAGCAGGGAAGTTGTCGGTAAATAACTCCAGGCTTTTTTCATGGTTGCCGCGCACCGGCCAAAACTCACTTTTAGAGCTTAGCGGCAGTATTATCTGTAAAAAGGAATCATATTCGCTTTGCTGCGTCCCTTTGCTATTCAGGTCGCCGGTGTGAAACACAATCTGGGGAGAATGCTTTGCAATAGCTGCAACAATTTGTTTATGAATCTCAGGATTGCTGCGGGTGTCTCCATAAAACGCAATTCTGGCAAAGCTGCCAACAAACCAAAGTAACAGGATTACAAATAGTAAACAGGCTTTTTTTACAGCCATTGCTGATAGATTTTCTGGAAAGCCAGCAGATCATCATAAGCCGGTCTTTTCCAATTGGGATTGCGCAGTAATGCAGCAGGATGATAGGTTACATAAGCAGGAATCCCCATAAATTCATTGTTTTGTTCACGAAACCAGCTTAGGGTGTTACTGCTACCCAACAAGCTTTGAGCAGCAACCAAACCCATTATCAGCAGCAGCTTTGGCTGCACAATTTGTATCTGTTCCACCAAATAGGGCATACAGGCAAGGCGTTCGTTGCTTTCGGGGTTTCGGTTTCCGGGAGGACGGCATTTTACGATATTGGCGATGTAAGCATCTTGCCGCTTTATGTTTATAGAGATAAGCATTTTGTCCAAAAGCTGTCCGGCAGCACCCACGAAAGGTCTTCCGCACAGGTCTTCCTGTTCGCCGGGACCTTCTCCGATTACCATCGCTATTGCATCGGGATTGCCCTCACCATATACAGTGTGCTTACGTCCTGCATGTAATGGACACAAAGTGCATTCAGAGTATTTTACGGCCAGCTTGGCCAGGATTTCTGCTTTATTGCTGAGGGGAGTGTAAAGCTCTTTTATTCCGCTGTTTTTCAGCAGTTCCAGATATTGGCGCAGAGCATTTATGGGCATGGTGTTTAGATGTCGTCGTCGTCTGTGCTGTCTGTATCCCCAAAGATGTCCTCATCGTCTTCATCATCGTCAAAGTTATCCACTTTTATAGCTTCCAGTTCTTCGATAAATTGATCGGAATCGTCCACTGTTTCCTCTGATAAATCCATACCATCGTCATCGTTAAAGGGATTGGCTTCCTGAGCAGCCAAAAGTTCGGCTTCGGCAAGCTCGGTGATATAATCCGGCACTTCATTATCTGCCACATGTTCCATGGCCATAATGGTAATCTTTTCGGGAAACTTGTGTTTCACATAGCTGGGAAATTGGTTTAAACGCGTAGATTCCAGCTTGGAGAGCAGGCAGAACAGATAGTTCATGTCCACTTTTTCCAAAAAGCTTTCAATTTTTTCGTTAATCATGTTTTCTCCTGTGTTAAAAAGCCGTCAACGGGGTTGTGGTATCGGGTAACCCTGTTTTCTTCGGCGCGGATTATAGCCATCACATCTTCCACAGCCTGATCCAGATCGTCATTTATCACCAGATACTCATAATGTGGAATGTAGGCCAATTCTTCTTTGGCAGTGTTTAATCTTTTGGCAATTTCGGCTTCGCTATCCGTTGCCCTTAGCACCAATCTTTGTTGTAGGACATCCATGGATGGCGGGATGATGAATATCTTCACATAAGGGATATCCGTAACACTAATAAATGAAGCACCCTGCACATCTATGTCCATAATTACATGATGCTGCATAGCTAAGCGGGACTTTATGTAGCTGATTGAAGTGCCATACCAATTGCCAAACACGCGGGCATGTTCTAAAAAATCACCCGTTTCTACGCGTTTTAAGAAATCCTTTTCATTCACAAAATGATAGTGAATCCCATTTTGTTCCACGCCTCTGGGTTTGCGGGTAGTGTAGGATACAGAGTAGTCTATGTTCTTAGTAATCTTTAGAATTTCGTTCAGAATAGTGCTTTTCCCGCCTCCCGAAGGAGCGGAAAGAATGATGAGGAAACTGCTGCTTTTGGCTATCACAGTTTAACTTACTTTAGGATTTAGGCTTGTCTTAGGCGGGAACGATATTTTTATATTCAACCGCAGAAAGCAGATCATCCAGTTCATCTTTGTTGCTGAGGCGAACTTTTATCAGCCAGCCTTCGTCAAAGGGAGATTTATTAATTAAATCGGGGGTGTCTTCCAAATCGGTATTCTTTTCTTCCACTTTTCCGCTAATTGGGGATATAAGGTCTTCCACTGCTTTCACAGCTTCAATGGAACCGCAAGGTTCGCCGGAAGATACTTTTGAGCCAACTTCGGGAAGCTCCACAAAAACTATGTCGCCCAATTCGTGTTGAGCAAAATCACTGATACCGATGGTGGCAAGATCACCTTCAATGCGCACCCATTCATGACTTTCGGTGTATAGTAAATCGTCTTTGATTATCATGTTCTCCTCCACAGAGAGATGTATATTATTATAAGCCCCAAGTCTTAAGGTGCCACATTTATGTCAAGCACTTTCACCATTTTACAGCTCATCAATAGTAAACCAGAACCAAACAGACTATCGTTTAGGCGGTATTGAAATACCTTATATAGATAAGGATAGGTCAAACAACTCTTTGCATTTCCTTTTGTGCTATGGCAAAGAGGATGTTTGAATCCAATTCTTTGGTCAACACCGGATGAGGTTCTATGCGGTAGTCAATTTCACGTCTGGCACGCATCAGGGTAAGCTGATTTTCCACCCAATCATCGGAATAATCCGGTGAAACGATAAGCAGATCAATATCGCTGTCTGCATCTGCTTTTCCAGTAGAATATGAGCCAAATAAATAGATCTGATCTATCTGAATGGATTTTCGCAGCACATCTGCATAACGATTGATTAAATCTATCAGTTCGTTTCGATTATAGACAGCAGCCATTGGTAGTATCCCCTTATTAATTCCAGATAGTTCGTGGTGAATTCCTTCGTACATTTCTTGTAGAAAGAAAGTTTTACATCGGGATAGCGGGTATTGAGGTTGAAGGAACTGATTATATCCAACTGATCTATTTGATCTTGCGTTAAGTCTTGATCTGCCATCCTTGCCAAACGGGACAAATCATGGATTCGGGGAGCATCATGTCCCACTTTTTTGGTATAAAGTGCCTTGAGGGTTTTTTCCAAAACCAACTGACCAAGAAATAATGACCAAGCAAACTCTTCCATCTGATAGAGCTTTTCCATGGTCGCATAATCACTTTGGGCAGATTCAAGCCAATAACGGATAAGTTCTTTCTTTTCCATGTTGCAAGTGTCTATATAGGATATAATCCGTCAAGCCAAAAAACTCGCTTGTGCGTTCTGTAGAAAAGTAGCATGCTCTGTTACAAACACTCTCTTCGTCCTTGCTCACTATCTTCCATTCAGGCACAAACTATCCCGAACACTTCCCGAACCCGGTTCAGGTGGTGTTCAGGAGACTTTGCAGATAAATAGGAAATAGTGAGTGAGCAAGAGGAGAGAGAGTTGGATTGGCAATTCATCCGTTTACTAAACGAAGAATCATACCACCTGCAAGATCATGATTCATGTCTTAGAAAGTTGAAATAGCAGCTTTTTCACCTCAGCCACCAGTTCATCCGGCAGCAAGGGTTTGTTGAGTAGTTTATCCACCATAATTTCATCGGCCCGGGACTGAATCTGAGCATCGCAAAAACCTGTGTAAAGGATAACAGGCACGTGGTGAATTTGGCGAATTTTGGCAGCAAGCTGAATTCCATCTAATTTTGGCATCGTAATATCGGCTACAATTAGATCGTAAGCTTCCGGAGCACTGCTATAAGCAGAAAGGGCTTTTGAGCTATCGCTAAACGAATTTACCTGATATCCGGCGGACTTTAATGTGTTGGCAAAAAGCTCTACCAACGCAGGTTCATCATCCACCATCATTAGTTTGGCAAAAATAAACGGAGACTCCGGTTCCTCTGGTTCCGGCTCTATACTGTCGATGTGATCATGCACCCGTAAATAGATATGAACGGTGCAACCCTCTCCCAAAACGCTATTTATATGGACGAAGCCATCATAACCTGTAATGATTCCATGAACTATAGACAAGCCAAGCCCGGTGCCCTCTCCCACTGGTTTTGTGCTAAAATAGGGGTCAAACACCCGATTCAGGGTTTCTTCCGGAATGCCCTTTCCGGTGTCGCTAAAACTGAGACGCAAATAGTCAGATTCCAGTTTTGCTGCGTTATCCAGGCCAATCAGTTCAAAGCCGTGAACTTCGTCCAGAGAAATGGTGATTACTCCGCTATCAGGCCTTATTGCATGGTAGGAATTGGAGGACAAGTTCATTAATACCTGCTGCATTTCGGTGGGATCAGCTATGGTGTAGCTATATGTATTGATATTTGTTACAATGTCTATTTTAGTTGGTATGGAAGCCCGGATCATGGGGATGGTGTCGTCAATCACATTGGCAAGCACAATAGGATGCACTTTGAGCTCCGATTGCCGGCTGAAGGTTAGGATTTTACCAATCAGGCTTTTTGCGCGCAAGCAGGCTTTTAGGGCTTCATCCAAATCGTCCCTGGCATCGGGATGGTTGTCAATTTTACCCGCAGACATGGCAATATAACCTGCGATAATGGTAATTATGTTATTAAAATCATGAGCGATCCCTCCGGCCAAAGTTCCGATTGATTCCATCTTTTGTGACTGCCGAAGTTTGATTTCAAGTGATTTTAGCTCGCTGATGTCGCGGGTGATAAATACCAATTTACTGGCATTGTTATCGCTGCCTGTAATAACCGAAGCACTGATCAGCGCGGGAAAATGCACTCCCTCGGCATCCACCATGGTTAATTCAAGATTCTTGACTAAACTGCCTTTGCGCAAATCTTCCAGCATGATTTTCAGATTCGTGCTATTTTCCGGCGGAATCAAATTTAGGATAGAAGCTCTGCTATTGGTAAGCTCTTCTTCGCTATTCACAGCCACTAAGCGGAGAGTTTCGTCGTTAGCAGTTAGAATGGTGCCCTGTAAATCGGTAACGATAATGGATTCAGGAGATGTGAGCAGAATTTTACGGGTTTGTTCTTCCATCTCGCGCAATTTCTCCTCAGTGCGGATACGTTCTTCAATTTCCTGCACCAGTTCCTCTTTTTGAGCAAAAAAGCACTTGATCAGATTGGCAATAGCGGCAAACTCGTTGTTACGATTAA
Organism: Cloacimonetes bacterium UBA6081; assembly: GCA_002428685.1. Lineage (GTDB taxonomy): Bacteria > Cloacimonadota > Cloacimonadia > Cloacimonadales > Cloacimonadaceae > Cloacimonas. The sequence continues at coordinate 13,729 of DIXL01000035.1, forward strand.
GAATGGAATTGATGGTTTGAGGATTATTATCTTTCAGACTCTGTGAGATAAGCATTAGAGGAGCAGAAATCCATTGCTGAATCAGCACAAATTGGATAACCAGAAACACCAGAGTAAAGCCCAAGGTGCCAAAGATTATCAGATTGCCCAAAGCCCGCAACTCGGTTAAATATGGATTTCGGCTATAAAAAACAAGCCAGGCAACCACCCTGTTATTCCAATCATTAATGGGACGCACTATCTTGGTGTTATACTGATCTGCCACGCTTTCCACTTCCATTAAGGGAGTTGGGGCAATCCGAATGTCATAATTTAGAGATTTGGCCAAGTCTGCCAGAAAATTGTAATCCCACAATTTTGTGATCAGTAAATAGCCTGCCGGTTCGGAAGAGCGATCTGTGTCTGAAGTCCCGTGAATGCTGGAAATGGAGTTAGCCAGAACAGTTCCCTTGTATCTGGTATTATAAAACATCCTCTTTCGCACATGCAGAGAATCCAAAATTTCAGGATCTACAATAAAAGCATCAAAACCCCCGATCATATCGCTGCCCCGGTGATAGATTAATTTATGCTGAGCATCATAGACCTGCACCAAAGAATAGGAAAAAGTGGAAAATATGGGCTCCAGGTTCTTGTCTGCCCAGCTTTTGTCTTTGTTGCGCACGAAAGCAAGCATTTCGTTCCAAATGCTGTAATCGTCTAACAAAGCCAGTTGATAGTTGGTTTGAATATTGAAAACAGTATCTATGGTGCTGCGTCTTTGGCTAAGATCAGATTCTCCGTAAATTCTCATCTCTTCGCGTTTTATATGAAAAAACAGGTAAAAAAATCCTCCAAAGCCAAGCGAAATTACTACGAATAGAATCAGGAGGCGTTGAGAGATACGCATTTTAGGTTAGTGAGAGCTTCGCAGTGAGAGCTTCGCAGTGAGAGCTGAAGCAGTGAGAG
>DIXL01000033.1:0-3303 GCA_002428685.1 Cloacimonetes bacterium UBA6081
TTTAGAATTTAGGATTTAGAATTTAGAATTTAGAATTTAGGATGGAGAAGTAATAGCCAAAGAATGTATTATGTGCCGAAATCAATCATGAAGATCATGTTAATCATATTATCAGTGTTCAATTCTCTGCTTTTCTCTGCTTTTCTCTGTGTTTAAAAATCTTTTCTCTCTTTTTCCTCTTTTACTCTTTGTAAAAAAAACTCTTAGTTCTTCACCACCAACAAATTCCCCTTGCGTTCAAACCTTGCCCCAGTTTTCGCCCAAAGCTGGTTTCCATAAATCCGCCAGACCCCGTTTTCACGAATAAAATACGAAATATCACCGCTGTCTTCCGGTTCGCTTAGGGTAACGTTTTCTACTGCCGAAGTAAATTTGTTATTGCTATGCACCACAGCCTTATTATCCATAAACTCAATGTATGATACCTCTATATCCAGCAGGCTAAACTGCGCCATGCGATCCAGCCACAGATCGTTGAAGTGATAGGCTATCATACCTTTATGCAGGTATTGGTCGCTGAGGTATTCCATTATGCCGGCGATGTCATTCAAGTTAAAATCCAAGCTTAGGTTATACAGAATGTCGCGTATTTCCTTTTGAGCTATGGAATCGTTATCGCTTTCTCCGCAACTGCTTAGCAGCACAGCTAGAAGAATCAGGGCAAGCATTAGGATATTTTTCATAATTTCTTCGTGGGATTGGTATATTGTTTGGATAAAACCGCCAGACACTCTATATGCCAGGTATTGGGAAACATGTCAAAGCTTTGCAGGGAATCCAGTTTATAAGCCCCTTCTGCCAGCAGAATCTTTATGTCCCGCGCCAGGGTCATGGGAGCACAGCTCACATACACCAGCTTTTTAATTCCGCTGAGCAAAATTACTTGCAAGCTATTGGCGTCAATTCCGCTGCGGGGAGGATCGGCAATCACAATATCTGGTTTTTGGGCAACCAGCACTTCCGGCAATAGCTCTTCGCATTTTCCGGTATAAAAGCTAACGTTATTAATTCCATTCATTTCCGCATTTGCTTTGGCATCTTCTATGGCCTCCGGAATTTCTTCCAGCAAGCTAACGTGCTCCACTTCATTGGCAAGGCACAAGCCAATTGCGCCAATTCCGCTAAAAGCGTCCAGCACCCTTGCTTTGGGGCCTATCTGAGCGCGAATTGCATCCATTATCAGCTCCATGGTGCCGGTATTAATCTGCCAAAAACTGCGGTAATTGATGCGGAAATTCAATCCGCCCAGTTTGTCATAAATGTAATTCACACCATATAAAATCTTGTCTTCCGCTCCCAGAATGATGTTTCCGTGTTCACGGTTGATGTTTTGCACAATGCCTTTCACCTGCGGAAATTCTGCCGTAAGCTGCTTCACCAGCAAGCCCGAAAAGGGCAGTTTGCCGCTTAGCGTTACCAACACCACCAAGATTTCGCTGCCATCTGCCGAGCTTCTAAAGCCTATGTGCCGCAGGTTTCCGCGGTGCTGAGCCTCGTTGTAGGGTAGAACTTTTGCCTTTGTGCAAAACTGCATAATCCGTTTCGCCAGGGCATCAAACACCGGCGGGTGATTGGCACAAGCCTCATGCGGCACAATGCTATGCGTCCAACGCGAGTAGATGCCATAGGTAATTTTGCCGCTAACCGCATCTTTACCCACAGGCATAAAAACCTTGTTGCGGTAATGTTTGCTTTGGGGTGAGGGCAGGGTTGGGCTAATCAGGGCACTACCTACAAAAGGAGTAAACAATTCTGCCACAAGCGCTTGCTTGTGTTTAAGCTGAGAAGCATAATCCAGCAGCAGCCAATCGCACCCTCCGCATGGCACTTCAGAGCCAAAAGCAGAGCACTCCGGCTGGCAAAAAGCTTCGCCGCGGCTGACGTAGCGCAGCACTCTGCCAAAGGCATGAGACTTGCGTTCGTGGGTGATATTCACATCCACAACGTCGCCGGGAGCTGTGTAGGGCACAAAGATGGCCTTGCTGTTAAAATAGGCAATGCCAAATCCACCCATGGCAAGTTTTTCTATTCCGAGGGCAAAAAGCTGTTTCACATCAATTCCTGAAGCCTGGCAATGCGAGCTTCAATGCTTGGATGCGTGGCAAATAGCGACACCTTGCGGCGGTTGTTTATTTTGGCCATGGCATAGCTATCCGTTCTTTTGTCCGGATAGTAGGCAGCCGAAATCTGTTTTAGGGCGTTTATCATCGGAACTGCACCGGTAAACCTGGCTGCACCCGCATCGGCACGGTATTCACGAGCTCGCGAATAGGCCGAAATTGGGATGTAGGCCAGCAGCATCAAAACGTTTTGCAGCACGTTCACCACCAGGAAATAGCCCAAATATCCCAGCCCACCCCCACGGTTATCGCGCAGGGCATTATCAATGGCAAAGGTTACGATGCGGGCAAAGAACATCACAAACGTATTCACCACGCCCATCAATAGGGTCATAGTAACCATGTCTCCCCCAGTGATATGGCTAAGTTCATGGCCTGCCACTGCGGCAAGTTCCTCCTCCGAAAGCCGGTCTATCAAACCGCTGGAAAAGGCAATCAGGGCGTTGTTCTGCGAAGGCCCGGTGGCAAAGGCATTGGCATCGGGGCTGTTATAAATGCCAATTTCCGGGGTTTTCATGCCCCTATCCCGCGCCATCGCTTCAATCGTTGTCAGCAAATAGGCCGCCTTGGCCTTGCTTACTCCGGGTTTTATAAGCTGAATTTTATAGCTCCACTTGGCCATGGATTTGCTAATGAACAGCGAAATCAGCGATCCACCCATGCCAAACATGGCGCATAACACCAATAATCCCCACATTCCGTCCATTTTTAAGTCCAGCAAACTAACCACAATGCTGATGGCAAACATCACCAGCAGGTTGGTAAGCAGGAAGATTCCGATGCGTTTTATAAAGGTCATTGAGTGCTCCTTAATGATAATATAATCGGGGTTTTGCCTTTCACCAATGATTGGTTCACACCACCCCATAGACACCTTTTTTACAACAGCCGATCTCGGCAAGGATTTTTTTCTTCCTTGCTTGAAGGCCTTAATCAAGTGTTAATCTACCCTTAATCAAGCCTTAACAATTAAGACTTGATTAAGGGTAGATTAACACTTGATTAACGCTTTGGAGCAAGGGAGTGACATCCGGAAAAGCTGCAAAAAAATAGATTTAAGGTAGCTGATTAAAGGTAGCTGATGACCTAAGAAAGGCGGGATGCAATCCCGCCTTTACAACAGCTTAAAAAGCTACGTTACAAAGCCTTAGCTCTCACTGCGAAGCTCTCACTGCGAAGCTCT
>DIXL01000033.1:3364-6625 GCA_002428685.1 Cloacimonetes bacterium UBA6081
AGCTCTCACTGCGAAGCTCTCACTACTTAAGCAACACCCCTTTGCGGATAAAGCTATCCTGGCCGGCATTCATTTTAATGTAATACACGCCGGTGCTGCATTCGCGGCCGCTGTTATCGGTGCCGTTCCATAGTAACTGATGAGTTCCGCTGCCTTTTGTCCCCAAACCGAAATTGCGGACAATCTGGCCACGGGAGTTATAAATTACGATATTCACCGTTGCAGAGCTTGCCAAACTGTAACTGATGGTGGTGCTGGGATTAAAGGGATTGGGATACACGCTTTTCAGCTCGGTGAACAAAGGCACATCAGGGGCTCCCGGCTCTCCCTGTCCATAATAGACCGTGGTGGGGCCATGATAAACCGTGGTGCCATCCAAATCCTGCGCTTCCAACCAGTAATAATAGGTGCCGATTTGCGCAATATCGGTGTCTGTGAACAAATACACCTGCTGCTGCGAAGTGTTTGTGGCAGGCACCAAAGGACTTACAACCATCGCAGCAGAAAGCTCTTTCGTAACTCCGCGATGGATGTAATAACCATTCACATTGGTTTCAGACTGAGTTACCCACATGATACTCACAGCGTTGTTTGAGGCTAATGTAGCGGTGAAAGAGGATAGTTCTACGGGGAGGGTGGGATCCTGCTCACCAAGCACCACAGGTAAGCCCACATCTTTTTTGGCACCGATATTGGCAAAGGTGATGCTTGAGCCGGTATTCGCCACAGAATGCCAGGAGCTATCATAATAATAAGCTCCATAGGGTGCAGTAGTACCTATAACAATAGTAAAGGGACCCGAGCCAAGCAAATTGAAAAAGAAACTTGCCGTGGGCGTGAATGAGGGATTTGTAAAATCAGGATTGTTAATAGTGCCATTATTGGCACTGCCTCCAGTAACGGTAATGGTATTAGTGCCTACAACTACTGGAGTACCGGATGGAAAATTGTAGGTTGCCCCGCTACATGTAACCGTTTTAGCATCTGCCCCAGAAGAGCTAAGATTAATTGTTTCATTATATGTCCCTACACCAAGACCTGCTTTCAAACGAACGTAGATAGTAGTAGTAGAGACACTTCCTCCGGTTTGAGTAAGATTTAGGGACGCTGCGTATCCGCTACTAGCATTCAAAGATATCTCGTAATCTGTGGGTGCAGATATGCTGATATTCCCTATGAGTGTAGCTCCGCTAACAGTGAATGTCTTCGCCGGAGTGGAAGGGCCGCTGCCTGCAATATATGTGAAATCTGATAGGGTTGAGGGAGATACAGTTATTGTGGGTGGCGTAGCGTTTGTGGTTACAGTAATCTCATTTGAACTTGTGCTCGTATTGCCTGACGCGTAAGTTCTTACTCTGTACTTATATGCGGTGCTTGCTGCTAATCCTGTTACTTGTTTACTCGTAACATTGCCAACATCAAGATTTTGGTATCCAGAAACATAGCTGATGTTTGCGCCACCAGCCCACGCGTGTGATCCAAGATATGTAGTAGTGTCTTGATCATGCCAATCCCATTCAGTGGTAAGAGTAGGAAATCCAGCAGATGGATTTGTCGTTATCCCCCCCATAACTGAACTTTTTCTTACGAGTGTTTTTTCGGCCGTTGAGAAAGATCCACTTGTCCAAGCCGTACCAGGGTCTTCTCCAATTTTTCCAATTATATCTACATACTGACTGGGAGACTTTTTATTCAAGACTATTGCATCATCTCCGTTAAATCCCATAACACTACTGGTAGTTGACAGATTCGCCAATGCTAAAATAGTACTGTTACTTGAGTTATTAGCAATGACATATACCGAATTGTTAGCTAATGTTCCCGATAAAGGAAGAGTGTATGATACCGTAGCGGAACCATTATTGAAATGTAACAATTCATAATTGCTTAAGTTAACAGCAGAACCAGTCCCATTAAATATTTCTATAACTTTATTATTGCTGCTACCTTCTATATATTCCGAAATAAATAAATCGTTAGCCAGTATTTCTGTACCGGTATAAACATCAAGTTTGTACGATTCAGCCCCTGAAACACTGTTCCAATTAGCAATAAAACCACTTGAAGTAATTGAGGTCGCTGATGTAGCTGTGGGAGCAGCAATAGCATAGTCAGTTACAATAATATCGTGAACATACACTGCGCCACTTGGTGATGCAAGTCTTATTTGCGATGAAACTAATGAGTTCAAATTATAAGTAAATGTTGCAGCAACTTCTGCGACTGTAAAGGTTGTTAAATCATCCCAAGTACTTCCATTATATTTTTGCAACTTGATCGTCCTATTTGTACCTCTAATTGTGAACGTTGCAGTTCCAATTGAACTTAAAGCTGGTAGTTGTAAAATTCCACTTGTTGCCTGCATTTGGACAAACCCTTTTGAACCAGTACCACTGGCTGCTCCAGTTGGTGAAACAATACACTGAGTCATATTGACAGTTCCGGTGCTAATATTTTGCGTGTAAGTCCCATAACTTCCACGACTAGTCCAACTCTGAATATTTTCGTTTATTAAAACTGCTGCATTACACAATGTGAATAGTAATAGCAACGCTATAACAACATAAAGCTTTCTCATAATTCCTCCCTGAATTACGTGTAATTATCTTAATATAAAAGAACTTTATCTAATGATGCCATTAGTATTGGCTGCATGGTTCTGGCAAGTTATTTTTTCTTTATTTTGGGGTGGGTGTGTATATGTGTTAGAGGCAAAGAGTTAGGGTATGCAGCGATAATTGTGTTTTTTTTACCATCCTCACATATTTCCATCGGGGTAACACCTCCCTCAAGCACTTTTGACTCATAATTGCGCTTCCCCATTGTCTGAACCAAAACTATCCCCGCTTGCTTACAGCGCAATTATGAGTTAAAAGCTGCGGTCTGCAGTGCGCCACGCTAATTGCCAGGAGCAGTTGTGTCGCAGCGTAACTTGGTAATATATTAAAAGATCGTTGCACATAGCGAAAACTGTTTGTCGTTCCCGCTAGTATCTGGAACTGCATGCGAGGGGCCCAATAGATCGTTGCACATAGCGAAAACTGTTTGTCGTTCCCGCGGAGGCGGGAATCCAGCCCTGAAAAATCCCAGAGGGATGACAGATATAGATAATTGGAATATAGGCAGTTATCTTCCGTTTATGCAAAACTAATAAAAGGGCTGGATTCCCGCCTCCGCGGGAAAGACAAGTGTGAAACTCGATCTTTGGGGAGTACCGGCAATTATTCAACGATCCCGACAAGTGTGAAGCTCGATCTTTGG
>DIXL01000128.1 GCA_002428685.1 Cloacimonetes bacterium UBA6081
CAACAAAAATGAGTCCTTGCCACCATTGTTACCTGATAATTGGGATGCAATGGGAATGGGGTGGCAATGACTCCTGCTTGGTGAGTGTATAAACATATATTTCCCTTGCCAAAAATGTGTGCCTGAATAGCTTGTCCTTATAAAAAGAAAACCTGAGATGAGAGATGTGTTTCTGGCATCAAGGGTGAAGAGTTTCTTTTCGCCTTCTTAGCTGCCACAGATGCAATCTTCTTGTTCTCACAAGGAAAAACAATGCCCGAAAAACGCCATGTGGTAAGTATCATCGTGGAAGACATCGAAACCGCCTTCCATCCCGTTTCCGAATTGCTGCACAGCTATGCCTCACACATCTTGTTACGCGTGGGCTATCCCATGCGCGATGTGGGGATTTCCGTAATATTCCTCATCATGGAGCTTTCCACAGCCGAAATGGGCGCATTTTCGGGCAAGCTTGGCCAGATTAAATCCGTGAAGGTAAAGGCCACCACCCTTAAAATTGAATTAGGAGATACAAATGAAGATTAGCATTGAAGGAGTGAAATCCTTTATCCCCACCGCAGAAATCAATGCGCTACTGGCTGCAAACAGCCATCCCAGCGAAAGCAGAATCAGGGATATCATTGCCAAATCGCTGGATAAGCACAGGCTTAATCCCGATGAAACCGCTGCCCTCATTAGCGTTACCGACCCCGAACTGAAACAACTGATTCTGGAAGGCGCGCATACGCTGAAAGAACGGATTTACGGCAATCGCATCGTGCTGTTTGCACCGCTGTATGTAGGCAACGAATGCATCAACGACTGCGTGTATTGCGGCTTTAGAATCTCCAATAAAGAGTGCCATCGCGCCACCCTTTCACACGCGGATTTGATTGCAGAAACGCAGGCTCTGGTGGAAACAGGCCACAAACGGCTGATTATGGTATATGGCGAACACCCGATGTATAGCCCGGAATACATTGCCGAAACAGTGCAAACGGTGTATGATACCAAGTATAAAAAGGGCGAAATCAGGCGCGTAAACATCAACGCAGCACCCATGGACACAGAGGGATTCCGCACCGTGAAATCCGTTGGCATCGGCACTTACCAGATATTTCAGGAAACCTACCACGAGGAAACCTACAACAAACTGCATCCCAGGGGCCCCAAAAGCAGCTTCCTCTGGAGACTGGACGGGCTGGACAGAGCCATGCAAGCCGGTATTGACGATTTGGGGATAGGTGCTCTGATGGGGCTGTATGACTGGCACTTTGAAGTGATGGGGCTGCTGTATCACACTATTCACCTGGAAGAACGCTTTGGGGTGGGACCGCATACAATTTCCTTCCCGCGCATTGAACCGGCCATTGGCACAGATTTTACCGCGCATCCGCCCTATCAGGTGTCGGATGAGGATTTTAAGCTGTTAGTGGCCATCCTAAGGCTTAGCGTGCCCTATACGGGAATGATTCTTACCGCGCGTGAACCTATTGCCATTCGCAACGAGATTTTGCGCTACGGCGTGTCGCAGATTGATGCGGGCAGTAGTATTGGCGTGGGCGATTATGCGCATAAAAACGATGAATCCAAAAGCAAGAGCCAGTTTGTCTTGGGTGATACCCGCAGTTTGGACGATGTGATTTATGAGCTGGCGCAAGGCGGATATATCCCTTCGTTTTGCACTTCCTGCTATCGGGCCGGACGCACCGGAGAACACTTTATGGAATTTGCCGTGCCGGGCTTTGTGAAACGCTTTTGCACCCCCAATGCGTTGCTCACTTTTGCCGAATACCTGTATGACTTTTCCAGCGAACGCACGCTAAAAACCGGATTGGAGCTCATCTCCCGAGAAACTAATAAGATTGAAGATGCCAAGATGAAAAGCTCTGTAATAGAGAAACTGGCACAGATGCAAGAAGGGAAAAGGGATTTGTATTATTAGGGGTTAGGGGTCAGGGGACAGGGGACAGTAACATAGCTTTGCAAGCTGTTGTAACAGCCGGTTTGAAACCGGCGACACAGTGTTTGGCAATTAACTTCAAAACAGGCTTGGGTTTTTAAAAGGCCTGGGTTTTAAAACAGGTTTGGGTTTCAAACCCAAGCCTACAACAGGATACAATCCTATGTTACGAACTAAGCAAAGGCGGGATAAAAACCCCGCCTTTGCTGTTTATTAGTATTTTTTAGCTTATTTCGTGGGGACTTCCGTTGTTGCTTTGATGCAATAGAAAGCCTTATCCTGCCAAACCTCAGTCCATTGGAGAAGAGAAGTGGTTCCTACCAAGGAATATGGTCCAGCGGGATTGCTGCTTCTAAACACTTGGTAACTATGTGCATTGGGAATGGTGTTCCATTGCAACATTGCCGAGGTTCCATTGTGGCTGATGGCAACTGCCGGAGTAGCTAAGGTAGGAAATGCACCTGTCCCTGATACCGATAGTGAATAAGAGCCATTATTAGTTGCATTTGAGGTAATTAGCACATTACCATTGTAGCTTTGCTCCAAAGTTGGGGTAAAAGTGAGATAGAAGGTCTGGCTGGCTCCCTGAGAAATGGCAAAACGGAAATCTGTAGGGGTTCTTGTTTCCGACTTGGCATGTAACGATATTCCACTGCTTCTTGATTCTGCTAGAGCGTAACCTGCGGGAATTGCAACATAACCTGCCAAGAGCTGATCTCCAGTGTTCTGAATGGTAAATGGCTGCATTGCAGAGTTGCCGATCTCTACTTCACCAAAATTTAGCTGGGAAGCAGAAAGGGAGATGGTTGCCCCTTGTGAATCGCTAAGGACTGCTAATCTGATATTGGGTCGATATTGAGAAGTACTACCCCCAGAAAATACGTTGGTCTGGTTTTCATCATCATTCCTAGCCCAACGTTGTCCATTAGAAAGTGAATTGTAGCGAAGCGTTCCAGAATGAGTCCAGCCCTCTGCAATTCCGAAAGCTGTGTCGATAAGAAGATTATCGGTTCCGTTCCAGGTAAAGGGAGTATTAAAAGACAGCATGTCCCAGCCACCTGCAGTAGGCATGTATGCTGTTGCGCTATATACTGTTTGCATATCATCCGAAGAGTGCCAATTTATAGCATTGGCAGCGTTTGTATGCTTCATCCTGATTAGGAAATTCGGAAGTGTGTAGTCTGGGACCGATACTACGTCAAAACCAAGCTGGGTAATGCTTATGGGGCCTACTATCCCCGCAGCATTTAACTCTGCAGCAGTGTAAACAAATTGGCTATGAACGCTTTTATACATGACGTTAATGGGTGTCGTTACACTTGTTCCGCTTACCGATGTTCCATTACCGATGTTAAAAAATACCGCTACACCTGCAATAGGAGTCGCTTGGATAGTTGGCGAAGCATTCCCTTCTTCTGTGCCATATAAAGCTGTTACATAATAGCTATAAGTGCTGCCATTAACCACATCCACATCGTTGAATAATAAATCTGTTGCCGTAGTGAACAAAGTTCCATTGCGAAAAACGCGGTATCCCGTAGGCGTTCCGAAATCCGGAACCTGCCAGCTTAAACTGACAATCTGGTTGCCGGACAAAGCAGTAAGATTGTTGGGAGCAGGTGCATAGGGAGTGGCATTTACAGTTTCAGATGGATCGGATTCACCATCGTTATATACTGCTTTCAGGTAGTAACTATAGTTTGTGTTATTAACCACTGCGTTATCGGTGTAACTTAATCCTGAAATAGTTGTTAACGAAGCTGAGTTCTTGAATATCTTATAACCTGTGGGAGTTCCGCTAATGGGTGTTTCCCAGGTTAAAGTTACTGATGCAAAACCTGGGGCAGCCACAAGATTTTGAGGTGGATACAAAGTTCCAACAGCAGGAAATACCTTTAACCTGAGGTTGGGCAAAGCATTTGTTGACACCAATGAGGTAGGGGCAGCAGAATCACTGCGGTTTTCTCTGGCACGGGTTGCAGTTGAGGTTGTGTATGTCCACATTGAATAATTTGTTACATATTGCTGAAATCCCTTGATGCATAAAAGTGATAGATTTTGAGTTCCATCGTATTCAAACATGTTATTCAGATTTACCTCCATCCAACCGCTCTCTGCATTATTGGTAAACGCACCGTTATAAACAAGTGTGTATCCGGCAAGAGAATAATCACCTGCAGAGATAGAATTTGCGGAAGTGTGTTTCATATATATCGATACACTCTCGATGGTGCCGACATCAGTTCCACTACTTTTATAAAAAGCAACTGACTTGATGGAACCTGCCATACCGATTTCGGAATTAAGATAAATGGCTTCATGGGCAGAGTAGTTATACCATCTGTCAATTGGATAGCCCTGAGCTGAATCACCTGTCCCGATCACTACTTGCAAAGGAGCACCAACTTCCACACTGGAATTCTTTGTCGCAGTAAAAGATCCTGCAATGGCATTGAAGACCAAATTTGCCATGGTGCCAACAGATATGGATGTTGATGTGCTAATCGAGAAAGTGAGGGATGCAAATCCTAAGGGTTGGATTGCCGTAAAGCTCGTAGAACCAGATACAATTGTGATCCCCGTGGTTGTGCTGCTTATTGTGGCATTTCCAGCCGGACTGGCTACAAGACCGGTATTATGCAAAGCTATATTAATATAGGCAGTCTCTCCCGGATCCAGGATTCCATTGTGATTTCCCACGGTATCGTTAACTGAAAAGGAACCGAAATCTAACACAGGAGTGTTTACTGTTAATGTGAAATTGTAAATCCAGGTGTTTCCACTGCCTGTAATGGTGAGAGTAAACGCTATTTGTTGACCATTGATGCAAGCAGATGAAACTGTTATAGCATGATTCGATAGCGGCGTCCCTATGGCTTCGGCAGCAATGTTTCCATAGGATGCTGTGGCAATGTTAATAGTTACATAAGGGCTGGTGGAGGTTAATGTTGCAGAAACATTTGTGGCAGGAGACAATCCGCTGTTTCTAAGCAAGATGGAGAGATTTGAGTTTTCCCCAGGCTCCAGGTATCCATTGGCATTGGGATCAAGGATATTGGTTTGAAGAATTGTAAGATGTGGGTTTTCGGATAATATTGGCCTGGTGCTGATAAAGAGAGATTTATTGTTTGCCAAGGGAGCAGCAGCGGTTGGATAGGTATTGTTGAAGGTATATTCAAGCCCTACTGTGCCATTATGGTCTTTGATTCCAATTGTGGAGTAATTACCATGAGGGAAAGTATCTCCATCGCCCAAGTCTATGTTATTAAATACCTTATATTGCAGTTTTATTTGCCCGTCATTTGTTATAGTGGGGTAAAAAATCGGGTCGTATAGAATCGCTTGAAAAGTTTCGGGGGTTACCCTGTCATAACCTGAGATCACATTATACCACTCAACCACGTAATAGTGCATTGCAGAATTGTAATAAGTATAAACTCCGCTGCCTGTATTAAGCTGCAAATCATCCCAAAATACAGCGATCATAGGATTTGGCCCGCCTGGTCCAGGTAAACGCCAATTGCGCCAATCAGAATCCTGGGTGGCACCAAACGCAATAAATCCGTTGGAGGAAATTGAAGCCCGAGTGTAGGATTGCCCATAAAAATTGAAAGCAAAAGGCAGATTTACAGTTTGAATAGATACTGCTCCTACCTGATCTCCTTCGTCAGAAGAGCTACCGGGATCGGTTAAACTAAGCAGGGTTCCGCTGCCTCCTTCGGCTGTGGCGATTGGAACCCACGAGTAAGTAGGACACTGCAGGTAACCGGAATCGCTTTGGTCAAAAATGAAATAACCATAAGCATCCTGACCGAGGGGATCGTTTACAGTAGTTTGACCAATAGTTACAGTTAAGCCAATACTCTGGCAATAACCAGATGCATTGTATAAATACAGCTCCAAGGGAATTGTCATGCCATCAATACAGGTTCCACGGGCATAGATTTGAAAACTATTGCTGTTGTTACTCACGGTGCTGTTTACTGCAATGTTTCCAAAAGCCCCCAAGGAGTCTTGAACCTCAAAATAGACATCATAAGATCTTAAGATGGCAGATATTCCGTTTAAATTAGCAGAACCAATGTTCTTTAAACTAAAGGTCAAAGGAAACACATTCCCGGGATTAACTACGTTTCCGGAAGCCCCGACAAATGAGTATGACAGCATCTGCAATTTACCCGTCTGCACAACAATGGGAACACTGATAGTCCAATTTTGCAGCGACCCCTCTATGCTAAGTGTGATTGTAAATTGATAATCATCGGGACAGTTGGATGCAACGGAAAAGATAATGGGGTTGTCGTTTTCTCCATAACTATTGGGGGCGATTGAATTGAATTCTATCCGATCGGTGCTTTGCATACTTACATAGGGATCCGAGCAATTGACTACCCCACTTAAAAATATTGTGCTGGCTGTCGTATTCTTCAGACTGACATACAGATTTATGCTTTCACCAGGATTCACAATCCCATCACCATTGCCGGTTGCAGTATCATCATCGGCAATGTAACTATCGTAAACGATACCACCGGCAGCATTAACCGTCAACGAAGTTTGGCTTGGTTTGAAATCATCCTTGTTTACTGTAATAGTATAGCTTCCGGACATCGTAGCAGGTGTATCCAGAACAACGTAACCGTATTCATTAGTATAGCCAACTATCTGAATTGAAGAAGCATTGGTAATGGTAACTGCAGCACCTTCCACTATCTGTCTGTTGCCATCAGACACACTAACCATTATGTTTGTAGTTCCTGCAGCAATAGTGGCAGGAGCATCAACGATAAATGTATTGGGAATGCCAACATACACTGTTGCGGTGGGATCGCCCATAATATTGCAAAATTGGGCGAAGTTTAATGCCTGGGTAGGGTTGCTCACTCCGTAAACTGAATTAAGATATAGCTTCCCGACCAACATGGCAGAGCCCATATCACGCAAGCCCATAGGGTATAAACCGTGGAAAATGCCCACATTTAGACAGTTGTTCATAGGAGTATGGGTGGAAGATGTTGCCATCCCAATAGCTGTTACTGCTCCTCCAAGTGTTGCTTCGGTTCCGTATCTGATAACCGATTCTGTCGTGGCAGTGGTAGTTGCTCCGCCAAATGTTCCGGTGTTACAAGTAATAAATACTGCATGAAACAGCTTTGAGCTATTAAACATATTGTTCATTGTGCTGGGCCATCCACTCATGCCGATGTAACCACGATAGTTATAAAACGCTACTCCCTGATTGATTGCAGTGTTAATTGACGTCGAACTTGGTGAAGCATTATAGAGTGTGGTGTAAGTGTAATCAGGATTTACTTCGCTTGCAACATCACTAACATAGTGATTTGTGTATATAGTGGAAATCCCTGAATGATAAGTGTCACCAACAAGCACCATTTTATTCAACCAACCGGCATTAGAGATATCTATATCACGTTCAACAGACATAACTTTACCAAGATAAGTAACCAAATCTGATGAGCTGGTAACGGATATTCTTCCAATTACAAGGTCACCCAGATTATCACCTCCTGCAAGCCAGGTGTATTGATAGTCAACATAAGAGCTGAAGGTCGGAACTGCGATAGATCCATCTGTATCGCCTATCAGCACAACGTAATCAGGTCTGTCTGGCCAAGTGTCGTAGGCATTTTGAATATAGGTTTTTATATTCGCACTCGTTGTCCCTGTTGTGGCCGTGCTTGCAGAATAAACTTTAAAACCTTTCTGTTTTTTCCAAGCTACATACTCATTTACTTTAGTCTGGTATATGGCATCGTTAAAGTTTCCATATATCACCAGCAGAACGGGATTTTGATACACTGTATCACGTGTGATCATTTCATTATAATTCAGAATTAGCCCACGGTAAATTTTCTCAAAGCCACGGGAGATACTACGCGGAGGGCTAAGCTCATTTACCGAAAGCAAACTATTGAAATTCAACTGAATATCTATCACAGGGTTTACAATCAGGTTATGCCCATCCATGTCATATTGAAAGGGATAAACATTTATTGTAACCACGCGGTAATCACGCAAAATCTGTGGTTCCGAGCTTACTACAGAAGCCTGGGGATACAAAGTTCCAGGGATTCTGCCACTGCTGCGTTCGTTGTAAAGCTCTCTATCAAAATCGGAGCGGTTGAGAACCTCCACAGAACTGGATGTATTTAAGGAATTCAAGGTATAGCCTCCGCTGTAGGGGATGGCTATCATAGTAGTAAATACAGGTAGGGTTTCTTTTTCGTCAATAAATAGGTAAGGTGTGTTTTCAACCTTTACCCGTTGATGAATAACGCCATCAAGCTCCACATTTTCCAATTCCCAATGGGGTAATTGAAAGCGAATATTGGCAGATTGGGTGTTACTCCGGGAAAGACTGAAGGGATTTCCAGCATCTGTTAACTGGGCAAAAAGCACCACGGGAAACAGAATAACAAGCATTAAGCTTAGATAAATAGTTCGTGCAGAATACATTAAGCTACCTCAATTAGTTTTGTGTTTCTTCTGCCCTATTAGTAAAGCAATTGTCGGTGCAATTGTGAATAATTCTGATTCTTAAGATATGATATTAACATCTGTTCACTCGCAACTATTTACAGCAGTGAGGATTGATTTTGGATATTATAACTGATGCCATCCAGCAGGATGGAGATTCGATAGTTGCTAATAAAACAGGCGGAATTCACTTCCGCCCAATAATAACTGATTGTGAGCTTGGCTTATGCTACTATTCTGGTTCCGGTTTTCCCTTCGAAGGCATCTACAATTTTCTCGATGGATGTAATCAACACTTCTTTTCCACCGCGCTCTAAGAACTGGATGGCTGCCTGAATTTTGGGACCCATGCTGCCTGCGGGAAACTGCTTATCTGCATAGTGAAGCTTAGCTTCGGCAATGGACATCACATCCAAATCGCATTGACTTTCTTTGCCGAAATTAATGGAAACTCTTTCCACTCCTGTAAGGATCACAAACAGATCTGCTTTAATCTCCAAAGCCAGCAGTGCAGAGGCAAAATCCTTGTCTATTACAGCGTCAATCCCTTCATAATTGCCATCTTGTTCGATATAAATGGGAATTCCACCCCCACCCACAGCTATTACAACTTCTCCCCTATCCACCAGAGCTTTAATAATCTGCCCGGGGATGATCTGCTTTGGCATGGGAGAAGGAACCACTCTGCGATACCCCTTTCCACTATCTTCTTTCAAAGTCCAGCCCAGGATATTCTTCAGTTCTTCGGCTTGTTTGGCATCGTAATATGTGCTACCCACAAACTTGGTTGGGTTCAGCATACTTGGATCGTTTTTATCTACCACCACCTGTGATACAATTGTGATAACGTGTTTATCTATCTTGCTGCTACGCAGTTTATTCTGCAAACTCTGTTCTATCATATAGCCCATAGTGCCTTCTGTGGCGGCATTTAAAACACCCAGTGGCAAAACAGCTATACCTTCTTTTTCGCCTGCTTCTTGTTGACGCAGCAAATTACCCACTTGAGGGCCATTACCATGGGTAATACACAGATGATAACCACGCTTGATTAATTCCACAATCCCACCCAGCGATTCACGCGTATTGGCAAACTGCTGGCTGATGTTTCCTTTTTCACCGGCTTTGATAATGGCGTTTCCACCCAAAGCCAAAACAGCTGTCTTTTTCATATCCATTTCCTTGTAAAACAAAAGGAGTCAGGTTTAAGGAACCTGGTTGTAAACGTATATGTTTCTAACCTGTTACCTGCTACCTGACACCTGATACCTGTAATTTTTGGTTTATTTCTTTTTCTTCTTACCAAAGTCTTTCAAAACGTCGGCAATTGTAGGAATACCGATTTCTTGAAGTTCGTAGCTAACCTGGCAAGCTGGTTTGTTAATTTTAATTATGCGACGGAGGTCGATAGGAGTGGCAATAACCACGGAATCGCATTCGGTGCTGTTGATGGTCTTTTCCATATCCTTAATCTGCTTTGTGCTATAGCCCATGGCAGGAAGCAGGATACCGATATCGGGATATTTTTCAAAGGTTTCCTTCATCTCACCAACTGCCCAGGGGCGTGGATCTACAAGATCAGCACAACCGTATTTCTCTGCAGCAACAACTCCGGCACCATAGGTCATTTCGCCATGGGTGAGGGTTGGGCCATCTTCCACTACAAGGACATTTTTGCCAAGAATCATTTCTGGGTGGTCAACGAATAGCGGTGAGGCTGCTTCGATAATGATGGCTGTGGGATTGATGGAACGCACATTGGCACGAACTTCGTTGATATCATCCAAATCTGCGCTGTCAATTTTATTGATAACGATAACGTCAGCCATGTGGACATTGGTTTCGCCGGGGTAATAAGAGATTTCATCTCCGGGGCGATGAGGATCCACCACCACAATTTTTAGCTGTTGATCGCTGCAGTAGAAAGGAATGTCGTTGTTTCCGCCATCCCAAACAATTACATCAGCTTCTTTTTCGGCTTCACGCACGATGGCTTCATAATCCACTCCGGCATAGATAACGCTACCCATCATGATATGGGGCTCATATTCTTCCATCTCTTCGATGGTGCATTTATGTTTCTTCAGATCGGCAAGTTCGGCATAGCGCTGCACTTTCTGCTTCACGAGATCGCCATAGGGCATGGGATGGCGAATGGACACAACCTTCAAGCCTTTGGCTTTCAGGGCTTTAACCACCGCACGGGTAGTTTGACTTTTGCCACAACCGGTGCGCACGGCACAGATACTTACCAAGGGTTTGGTGGTTTTGATGGTGGTGTTTTTGGCACCCATAAGCATGAAATCGGCACCAATGGCGTTAACCAATGAGGCTTTGTTCATAACCACTTCGTGGGGCTGATCGCTGTAAGCAAAAACAACCAAGTCCACATTGTGTTTGGTGATTAGTTCTTTGATTTCGCTTTCGGGATGAATCTCAATACCCTTGGGATAAAGCTTTCCAGCCAGTTCTGCGGGGTATTTCTTATCGTCGATGCCAGGAATCTGGGTTGCGGTGAAAGCTACCACTTCGTAGTCTTTGTTATCACGGAAGAAAACATTGAAGTTTTGGAAGTCTCTTCCCGCAGCACCCATGATGATGACTTTGCGTTTCATGAGATAATCTCCTTTCATTTATGTTAGTTACGCTTTGCTTTCAACGTTTAAAAGCTGGCTTTAAAGTCAAGCAAAATTTAAAAACCCCCTGTTTTCTCCCTCTCCCACCCCATGAATGTAAGGTCTTCCCTGGGAGTTGCTACAGTGATTCATTCGTCATACGGTGGAATCACGGTAGCTGTTCGGTGGTTGAGAGATACATGGTTGGGGTGAACGGTGCAGATTACTTACACATCTGCCCCTCAAATGTTTTCCGGGTAACCCGCTTGCTCCTTCCTTGCTCCTAATTATCTCTATGGAGTCTCCCTTCTCTTACCTTGTTCTCAAAAAAGTAAGGGCACGGTGAGCGAATGTGGACTGAAAGGATAACCTTGATTCCTACAGGCAAAGAAGGAAGGCAAATGAGGCATCTTATATCCGGGGTTTTTAGGGAAATTGGCAATGGTCGCTATAAACCCTCACCCCAAACTTCAAATCGTACTCACTTGGACAAATGGGGATAAGTGTTCATGAGTTAAGTTTTGACTCTAAAAAGACTCCCTGGGATTGCAACTCCCATTTCGTAGTAGTTTCGTTATTTTTTCCCAGCATTACTATTTGCAACTGTCTTCTGGTCTTTTTAGAGTTAAAACAGTTTGAAAGAACTACCCTGGGATTTGCTTCTGCTATTTGCAACTGTCCTCTGGTCTTTTTAGAGTTAAAACTAAAGTACGCCTCCTGACACCTCTTCCTTTTCGTTTTAACTCACAATACGGAACTATAGAAACAGATAGAAACAACCAATAACAAACATAATGGCTTAGCTTAAGGCACTATCTATTTAATTGCGTTACTATGCACATTTATCTTGACAGAATGTTACCAGCTTAGTTACTTGTTTCTTATGGATATGATGAATCTGATCACTGAACAAAAACTCTATACGCTGCATTTCTTGCACTTCTTGCACAACGCAGGCGCAAAAAGGCTTTACGGCTGCACAACGCTTTGCACTCTCTTGCACTTTCAACCGAACCAGGAGCTAACCAATGACTAAAGATGAACGGCTGCAAAAGCACCTAACGAAGCTAAGCAGCTTTAACGCAAGCAGTAAGATCAAGCTAAGGGCAAAGGCTACACGGATCCACGGCTATTCACTCTATTTTGACTATTCGATTAAGGGACAGCGCAAATATGACTTCCTGAATTTATACCTCACAGGCGACACCACCCGGGACACCGATGCACTAAGCCAGGCTTTGATAATGCGCAAGATGAAAGAATCTGATGTTGCTTACCAATCTGCTGGATTCAGGATCAGCACCTGGAAACGTAAATCTGATGTAACAGAATATATCCGAACCAGCGGACGTAATAAATCCAGGGTTTGGGCAAGTGTAGCTAACGCACTCGAAAAATATAGCCAATCTCAGATCAGATTTATGGATTTAAACCAGGTATTTATAGAGAAGTTTAAGGACTACTTGCTTGAAACCCTAAGCCAAAACACTGCTTGGGTATATCTAAACACTTTCAAGACAGCCCTAAACCAGGCTTTGCAAGAAGGTATTATAAGCACCAACCCGGCCGATGGGATAACTATCAAAAAGCGGGAAACAGACAGGCCATTCCTTACACAGGAAGAAATAGCCATGCTACACACAACCGATTGCATCTCCTGGGAAGTTAAGCGGGCTTTCTTGTTTGCATGCTACAGTGGGCTTAGAATCTCTGATATAAGCAGGCTGGACTGGAAAGCCATTGACGTTATCAAGGGAACTATTACAACCCGGCAAAAAAAGACTGATGCCATGCTTTATGTGCCTTTGCTTCCACAGGCTGCTAAACTCTTGGGGGAGCCGTCAACCGGATTAGTGTTTGAACTACCTTCAGATTCATATATAAACAAAATACTGAAGATTTGGGCTAAAGATGCAGGAATCCAGAAAGCCATTAGCTTCCATTCCAGCCGGCACACCTACGCTATTATGGCTATTGAGGCCGGGATTGAAATCAATGTTATTCAAAAGCTGCTTGGGCACTCATTGCTTACAACTACTATGGTTTATGCAAAGATACACGATAAGGCTGTTTTTCAGGCAGCGGATAAATTTACTAGATACTTGGGGGAATAATGAAATGCCCGAATTGCAATGAAACAATGAAACAAATTAGCACTGAAACCAAGAAAAAGGTAAGAACACAAAGCGAAGATGGATTAGTAAGATACTGCATTAAGAAAGTGCATAATTTCCTTTGTCAGAATTGTGGATTAAAACTTAACCCTTACGCAGTGCTTGAACCATACCTAAAAGCTAATGATCACTATAATGAAATAGACAGGATTTGCAGAATGATTAAAGCAAAGCTCAGAAAACGATATCCGCAGCATGACATATTAAATATAGTAAAAGGCAAACCTCGGCTACTCAGATACTATAAACCCAGACAAATGAGGGAATCTGATCAAGTGTTTGAAGATCAGATAGATGAGGCAATATATGAAGTAGTAAAAAACGATTGGAATTTGATCTGCGCAATGATAGCCCCATTGTTTATTGATTACATGCTGAATAAAGGCATGCGCAAGAAGGACAGAAAATTTGACGGTAAGCAATACTCAAAAGGACTATCTGTGTTTGTGGATAAGGAAACTTTTACCAAGGTAATAGAGTCTCAAAAGAAAAACATAAAACAAAAACCTCCCCCAAAACCACCCGAATTGGGGGGATAACTTGTCAAGCCAGCAAGTTAACGCATTGCAAATAAAAGATTTAGATTGACATAGAAACAAGATGAATTAGATTGTCCTCATAGTGTGTATAAAGAAAAAGCCTGATGCGTAACACACACCAGGCAGATAACGATGGTAAATCGTTTTGAACTCGTAAATCGAAACTACATGAACCAAGTTATCTGTCAAGCAAATTCGCACCAAGCGAAGGAAAAGCAATATGGCAGATACCAATATCTACTTGAACGTAACCGAGGCAGCAGCATTACTGGACGTGAAACCAGGCACTATCTATCAGCTTGTTTGGAAAAAGCGGATTCCACATTACAAACCATTGGGCAAAAAACTCTTATTCAAAAAAGACGAACTGCTCACATTTATCGAAATTGGCAGGATATCAACACAAGACGAGCTTGAAACAGCAGCAGCCACCGCAACCTTGAAACGAGGTGCTAAATGAAGAATATCCCCACCTCAGAGAAAGGAAGCGATGCGCACCGGCAGCCAGGATTCCCAACAGATGTATTTCCGAAAAAGCTGCAGAGAATAGCGCAAGAGTTTACAGCAGCCTTGCAATATCACCAGGACTATGTAGGCCTTGCCATGCTAACCGCACTGTCAGCAGCGATAGGAACCGGAGCTAAAGTCAAGGTTCGCAATCTGCACACAGAACCCGCTATCCTTTGGGCTGTATTAGTGGGAAAGCCAGGCACCGGAAAAACCCATATAATCAACCACCTATTCAATCCATTTATTGAGCTTGACAATGCCAATTTTAACCTTTACGAAAGGCAGCTTGAGGAATACGAAAACACAGAAACCAAAGCCACCAAGCCAACCTTTTTCTCTGCTGTGCTAAGGGACTTCACATTTGAAGCTATGGCAGAGAGCAGCAAGATCAATCCTAATGGCTGCATAGTGTTATCAGATGAGATTTTATCACTCACAGGCAATTTTAACAAGTTTAATAAGGGATCAGATGAACCCTATTACTTAACGCTATTCTCAGGCTTAGGGATAAGCACAACCCGCAAGACACAAGCACCTATCCACACCAAAAGAAGCTGTGTCAATATCATTGGGGGAATCCAACCGCCCAAGCTCCGTGATCTGCTAACCAAGACAAGATTTGATTCCGGCTTTGCAGATAGATTCATATTTGCTTATCCAGATGCCACCGCAACACCATGGGGAACCAATCAGTTTGATATGGACTTGGCAGATGATTACAGGCAAATCATAACCGATATTCACGGCTTAAACATACCGGAACCCATTGGCTTTGATGATGAAGCTTGGGAGTTACTAAGAGCTTGGCAACATTGTAACACAGCTATAGTAAACGATCTAAACGATGTAAACGATCCTTTGGCCGGGTTGCTAAAAAAGTGGGAAAGTTATGTTTGCAGATTCGCTTTAGTTATCCAAATAACTGATGATCACTGCACAGGAAAGCTAACAAATGCCATAAGCACAGAATCCGTCAATAAAGCCATTCTGCTATTCGATTACTTTCTAACCCAATCTAAGAAAGTGTTTGGCCTTATATCCCGGCCTTGCGAACTGGATCACCTCAACGACAGGCAACTGATGCTTTATAAAGCATTACCGGAAGGATTCACCACCGGACAGGCTCAGGAAATAGCGGAAAAAATGAATCCACCAATGCCAAGACGGACTTTGTTTCTATTTCTATCAGATTCCAAACTATTCGCTAAGCCTTCACAAGGGAACTACGAAAAGAGGGCTTTATGACAGCCATTGAAAAGATAAAAACCGATATTGGCATTATGGCAATGGCTCAGAAACTTGGCCTGGATATTGACCACCGCAACGGCAAGGTTACAGTAAATTGCCCAAATTGTGATGATACAGGCAAACACCTCACTCTTTACGAAGGCAGCAACCGCTTTTACTGCTTTAAATGCCAAGTGAAAGGTGATCAGATCGACCTATACAGCCTATTCACTGGAAACAGCCCTAAAACAGCCATAGCGGAGCTTTTACCGGCTGGCATACATATCACACCACCCACAGGGCAAAACGCTCACAAACAGCCTGTAATTAAGCCGGTTCCGGCAAAAACCACGCTCCAGGATTACACAGGGCTTTTTTATGAGGTAATTGCCAACCAGGACATTACACAGGCAGGCCGGGATTATCTAAACAAGCGAGGGATCACAGATGCGCTTATCCTAAAATATAGCATAACCAGCATTGACGATCCGAAGGCTTTCGCTAACAAATTACAGGCCAAATATCCGCTTGATGATCTGCTTGGCTCAGGTTTATTCGATTATAGCAAGAACGGGAAAACATATTGCAGTTTTTTCTATCCGGCAATTATCTTTCCTCATTGGGCAATGGATTACCCCAGAATCACCTACCTTAGCACCCGCAACTTGGCAGGAGAGGCCAAGAGCTTTAAACTCCATAACACACACAGCCAACCTTTTCCTGGAAATGAAGCACAGCACAGCAAGCAGATATTTATCTTTGAGGGCATAATCAATGCTCTTAGCTATGAAGTGCTAACCGGTAAAGAGAACTTTATCGCAATATGTGGACTGATCACACCGGAAAGCTTTGATGCGCTAAAGCTCAAATTCCCCAACCAGAAGCTGATCCTTGGCCTTGATCCAGATGATGCAGGTAAACAGGCTTTATCCAGGATCGAATCCTGCACTTATATCAACTGGACTGGATTCGCTGCTGAACTTGGCTTTAAAGGCTTACAGCACCACCCCAACGGCAAGGCTTGGGACTTAAACGACTATCTAATAAACAAAAGAGGTTAACAATGAAAGACACAAAGCTTGAAATAACCGATTGCCTATTATTTGGCACAAACGAAAGCATAGAGGCTTTAAACGACTGCCTGTTGAAAGTGATCCGCACCGTCAATAAAGCAGGCTTAACTCCCCTAACTACCAACGTTTTATATTCGATGCTTGGGGATATAGCTAAAGAAATGACAGACACCCCGGAAAAAGAGCTGTTTGTTAACTTGGGTATAAAGAATGAAGTCGGAGACTATAAAAAGGCCGAAGGATAAAGGAAATGGCTAAAATAAAAACACTTAATCAATCGCAAGGCAACACCAAGAAAAAGGCTATAGTGCCAAGAGGTAGGCATGAAGCGGAGATCATAAAACCCCGCTTTGATAAGGAAATAACGATCCGGGAGCTTGCCGACCAGCTACTAAAGGAATATGCAGAATCTGACGGAATCTGGCTACAGGACTTCTTTATCAAAAGGCTTATCACACGCAAGCAGATAATGAACATGAGAACCCGGAGCGAGTATTTCTCAGAGATTTATTCCCTATGTAAGGATATCCAGGAAAGCAGACTGTTTAAAGCCGGGATCACCGGAGCCGGGAATATCCAGCAGGTGATCTTTGCATTAAAGAATGTAAGCCTTTGGAGGAACGAGCCAAGCATTGAAACCGAGGCCACCCAACCCGCTACAATTATTCTAAAGCCCCACAGAGATGCTGATGTTAGCACAATAGAGGTAGTAGGCTTCAAATTTGAAGTCTTGAAGGACACAGAAAACCAAACACAGGAGATAGAACAATGACAGCTACAATCAAAGGTAACAAACTAACCTTAACCGCTGAGATCGCAACAGGCAAAGACGCACCGCTAAGCAAATCAGGCAACAGCCGGATCGCTTTTTCTTCTAACGGATGGCAAAAGGTTTTAGATGAAACCGGAAAGGCCTACTACATATCTTTTAACCTAATAAATAAGGACATTTAAAATGGCACTCCATACAAACTACATTACAGAACTGCTTAAAGAACGGGATTCATTCCAAGAGTTTAACCGGAATCTGGAAATACACGCACAGAACGCACTTCTTAAGGCTAACAGGCTGCATAACCATTGACCGGGAGATATTCGAGTTTTACAAGAAATACTTTGATGGAATCAAGAGCTTTGAAAAGTAAACCACCCCCCTGATCCGATCCGCAACCCCCAAACCCTCTGTCTTGACCGGCAGAGGTTTTTTTTATCCCATTGGGCAACCCCATTATCAAAGCCTATTTTCTGCCCAATGAGAAGGAAAAGCTTTGCTGATTATTGCAAAGTGCAAAGAAGTGCAAAGCAAAGTGCAACCGCAAACCCGCACCAGCAAAGGATTGTGCAAGAAGTGCAAAGAATTCCGGTAGAATGAAAGTGCAAAAGTGCTTTGCACTTAGATAATA
>DIXL01000075.1:0-18142 GCA_002428685.1 Cloacimonetes bacterium UBA6081
GAGATCGCCACCCCAATACTATTTTCGACATACTAAGTTTGACACAACACCGGAGACAAGAAATGCAAAGAAAAGAGCTTAGCTTTGATACAAAAACCTTGCCGTCATCCATCAAACCCTTTGCCGAGGGCGCAAGAATCTACGACAGCAGTTGTTCGGAAACTGCCCAGACCCTGTATCTGGAGGGTAAGTTTCGCACTTACCTGAAAATTGACAAAGCGGGGAAACTGGGGCGCGAATATGCCATGACAGCGTTTTTGCATCAGTATAAGCTTGCCCCCCGGATTCTTACCTATTTCATGGATAAGAACCATGATTACCTGTTAACCTTAGCTCTGGAGGGTGAAGACGGCATTTCAGGCCCGCATCTTAAAAACCCCAAAAAACTGGCAAGGGTGTTTGCCGAAAGCCTGAGGCTGATCCACGCTTTACCACAAGATAAATGCCCCATCCAAAACCGGAATACCGAAATGCTGCAAGAAGCCACAGCCAATGCCAAGCGCGACTTTGGAGACCTAAAGCTAATTCCGGAAGGCGTTGCAAAGGCCTATGAAAAGCTGCTGAGCTTAAAAACATACGCTATTGATGATGTCGTTTTGCATGGGGATTACTGTCTCCCTAATATAATAATGCAAAACTACAATTTACAAGGTTTTGTGGATTTGGGCACCGGCGGGGTTGGCGACAGGCACTATGATCTGTTTTGGAGTATCTGGACTTTGAACTACAACCTGAAAACAGACAAATACAAGGACATTTTTTTGGATGCTTACGGACGATCTGCAATAGACTTTGACCGCCTGGAATTGTGCCGTTTATTGGCAGGATTAACCGAATAAGATCCTGGACATTCCACCTTTCAGCTATATTTATATGCAACACTGTAGCAATACCATAGCATCACTATGGCATTATTATGGTTGACCGTATTGCTATAGTAATCCTGCCGTAAAAGACAAGTTGTGCTTTTTAGGACGCACGTTTTTATAACTGAGGCAGGAAATTTGATTGACAAAATAACAGCACTTTATAAGGCTTGCCCAATGAAAGAAATTGTTCGCAGAAGCACAAAGCGCATTTATCTGGGAGATGTTCCCATCGGCGGAGCTGCACCCGTTAGCATTCAAAGCATGTTATCGGTAAAAACCTCCAATCTGGAAGCGGCCTCAAATCAAATTCGGCAATTGGTTAGTGCAGGATGCGATATCATTCGTTTTTCTGTGATGGATCAGGAAGATGCAAAAGCAATCAAAGAATTAAAGAAAGTGTCAGAAGCCCCTCTGGTGGCCGACATTCATTATGACTACCATTTGGCTCTGGCTGCCATTAGTCATGGCATAGATGGGCTGCGCATAAATCCCGGCAACATCGGAAAAGTTGAGGGTGTGCAAGCTTTGGTAGCGGCAGCAAGAGAACGGATGATTCCCATTCGTATTGGTGTAAACAGCGGTTCTTTACCCCCGGAGTTGATTCAAAAATTTGGCGTATCTGCCAAAGCCATGGTGGAAGCAGCCTTGGGGCATGTCCGCATCCTGGAAGATTTGAACTATGACCAGATAAAGGTTTCTGTAAAAGCGTCTTCCATTCCCCTGGTTCTGGAAAGTTACCGCAAACTGAGTCAGCTTTGCGAATATCCTTTGCATTTGGGAGTTACCGAGGCTGGAACAATATCTCGCGGAAGCATTAAAAGCGCAATTGCCTTGGGAATTCTGCTGGAAGAAGGCATAGGCGACACAATCCGAGTTTCTTTAACTGCCGATCCCGTAAAAGAGATAGCTGTGGCTAAAGAGATATTGGTGTCTTTGGGATTAAAACAGGGGCTAAGTATCATCTCATGCCCAACCTGCGGACGCACACGCATAGACATTATCCGCCTGACCGAAGAAGTGGAAAAAGCTTTGGAACCCTATGGCGACTGCCCTTTGTCTGTTGCCGTTATGGGCTGTGCCGTAAACGGTCCCGGCGAAGCCAGAGAAGCGGATTTCGGTATTGCAGGCGGGAAAAATGAAGGGCTGCTTTTTGCCAAGGGCGAAATAATTAAGAAAGTGCCTGAAACGCAATTGGTAAGCGAACTTGTTGCTATGATTCGGGAGTATCTCGGTAGCGTATAAAGTGCTGCTACAGTTGTTTCTAACCTTCCTGAAAATAGGGGCATTTACAATTGGCGGTGCCTACGCCATGATTCCTTTAATCCGCAAAGAAGTGTGCCAAAAGCGTGGCTGGATAAGCGATGAAGAGTTTCTGGACGGCCTGGCTGCTGCCCAAAGCTGCCCCGGCCCAATCGCCGTAAACCTCAGTATTTACACAGGCTATCACATCCGCAAAGGCAAAGGTATGCTGGTAGCTGTGCTGGGCACAATATTACCCTCCACAATTAGCATAATTCTCATTGCCATGCTCTTCAACCGCTATGCCGATGCTGTCCTGGTGCGCAAAGCGTTTCATGCCCTAAAACCAGCGGTGGTAGCCCTGATTGCGGTTCCCTTGTATGAAATGAGCAGAAAGGGAGGGATCACGCTTGCCAATTTCTGGTTTCCCCTTGGTGTCGCTGTGCTGGTGGGTTTCTTTAATATCAGCCCTATTTACCTGATTTTAGTTACAATAGCGTATGCGGTGGGACAGAAGCTGTGGGTGCAGAAACCATGATCTATCTTACCATGTTCTGGACTTTTTTAAAGATTGGGCTGTTCAGTTTTGGCGGCGGCTATGCCATTTTAGCCATGATCCGCCAGGAAGTGGTGATAAATCACCCCTGGCTAAGCCAAGCCCAATTCATGGAAATTGTGGCAATTTCGCAGATGACACCCGGCCCAATTGCGATAAATGCAGCTACGTTCATTGGCTTTCAAAAAGGCGGTATTTTAGGTTCTTTGCTTTGCACCTTTGGGGTAATCTTCCCCTCACTTATCATCATGTTGCTGGTTACTATCAGTTATTTAAGGCTGAAGCGACAGCCCTGGTTCAAAAATGTTTTTGCGAAGCTGCGGCTATTGTCTCTGGGTTTAATTGCGGCTGCGCTGATTATGGTATTCAGCGATGCCATAGCGGATTGGTTTTCCATAGTTGTGTTTGCGATTAGCTTGCTGGCAAGCTGGAGATTTAAGCTAAATCCGTTTTATCTGTTGATTTTGGCTGCTGTGGTGGGCATGCTGTTTGGATGAATAGAAGCCTGATAACCTGATCTAACTGATTTCCCTGATTTTCCATAACTTACAAACTTCTTTTCCTCCTCTTTTGCCCTTTTACTCTTTTACTCTTTTACTCTTTTACTCTTTTACTCTTTTACTCTTTGTTAATAAATTCCTTACTTCTATTAATGTCCATATGTCGCAGGGTACAAACCTGCAACTGCAACAGCGGACAAAGCTATGTTACAAAAACCTCTGCTTTTCTCTGATATCTCTTTTTCTCTTTTACTCTTTTACTCTTTGTTAATATTTTTTGACTCTTTTTTAATAAAGTAGTCAGACTCCCCAAATATCTTTTGCATAGCCTTTTATGGTTTCATCAGAAGAGAATCTGCCCATGTTTGCAATATTTGCCAAAGACATTTTGTTCCAAGCGATTTTATTAGTATAGGCTTCCAGCACGTCGTTATTAACCCTCAGGTAATCCGGCAAATCCGCAATTAAGCAATAGTTATCACCCTGATGCAACAGTAAATTGGTTAAAGGAGTGAACAAACCCGGATTCAGAGGGTTCAACTCGTCAGAATCGATAAACTCCATTATCTCTTTTATCCTAGGGTTGCTCTGGGCAAGTTCAAAGGGATGATAACCGCTTTCCTTCAGATGCATAACCTCCGCTGCGGTCATCCCGAACAGAAAGAAGTTTTCTTCGCCGAAGGCTTCCCGCATTTCGATATTGGCTCCATCTAAAGTTCCAACGGTTAATGCTCCATTCAGAGCAAACTTCATGTTTCCGGTTCCAGAGGCTTCGGTTCCGGCTGTAGAGATTTGGCGCGAAACTTCCGCTGCCGGCATAATCCTTTCTGCCAAAGTAACCCGATAGTTTGGTAAATAGACCACCGATAGATATTTAGACAGGTTTTTATCTTTTTCAATGTATGCACCCAAGGCACAGATAAACCTGATGATCAGCTTGGCAATATAGTATCCGGGTGCAGCTTTTCCGGTAAAGAAATAGCTCTGTGGGTAAATTTCCTCTCCATTCCTAATCCGCAGCATCAAGTGGATAATTCCAAGCGCATTAAGCAGTTGCCTTTTATATTCGTGGATGCGTTTTGCCTGAAAATCGAAGATGCTATCCGGATTTAACTGCCGTTTATGCAAGGTGGAATAATACAGGCAGAAATCCTGCTTGTTCTGCATTTTGATCTCGGCCAAGTCCTCCAAAAAGGCGTTATCATGCTTATACTCGTTCAAGGCCGCCAGTTTCATCAAATCTGTTTTCCAGGCTGTCCCAATGGCTTTAGAGATCAATTCGGTAAGCTTGGGATTGCACAACATCAGCCAACGGCGTGGAGTTATGCCATTGGTGCGGTTATTAAAACGTTGCGGATAAAGCTGATAGAATTCCTTGAAGACGCTGTGCTTTAGGATGTCCGTATGCAAAGCTGATACTCCATTAACGCTGTGAGAACCAACGATGGCCAGATTTGCCATGCGGACACTTTTCACGGGATATTCTTCTATAATGGATAGTTTGCGAATAACAGCGTCATCGGCAGTGGCAGTAAGCCGGATCTGGGACAAAAAGCGTTGGTTTATTTCATAAATAATCTGCGTGTGTCGGGGCAGAACCTGTTCAAATAAAAGAAGTTGCCACTTCTCCAACGCTTCCGGCAAAATAGTGTGGTTGGTGTAGGCCAAACAGGCATGAGTTATATCCCAAGCCTTTTCCCAGGGTAGATTCTTTTCGTCTATCAAATTGCGCATCAATTCTGCCACTGCCACGGCTGGATGAGTGTCGTTCATTTGAATTGCAACCTTTTCGGGCAACTGAGTTAAGTCGCTGCTTTTCTTGAAAAACCTGCGCAGGATGTCCTGAATTGTAGCACTGACAAAGAAGTATTCCTGTTTTAAGCGCAACTCTTTGCCCTGCATCTTATTATCATTGGGATAAAGCACTTTGGAGATCATTTCGCTGTGGTTCTTTTCGGCCACAGCTTGCACATAATCACCTTCATTAAAGTAACTTAAGTTAAAATCACGGCTACTTTTGGCACTCCACAGCCTTAAAGTGTTTACATAATCATTCTGATACCCCGGCACCAGATAATCGTATGCCATGGCCATCACAGTTTCGTGAGGAATCCATTTTACTTTTTTGCTGCCGTCATCCAGCACACTTTCCGTCAATACTCCGCCAAACTTGATGGGGAAAATCTTTTCGGGGTGGGGAATTTCCCAGATTGAGCCATAACGAAGCCAGTTATCCGGGGTTTCCACTTGTTCACCATTTACTATGTGTTGCATAAAAATGCCATATTCATAGCGGATACCATATCCGAAAGCGGGAATTTTTAGTGTGGCCATGGAATCCAGAAAACAGGCTGCCAACCTGCCCAAACCACCGTTTCCCAATCCGGCATCCCATTCCAGTTCGCTTAGCATTGTCAAATCAAAACCAATTTCCTGTAAAGCCTTGATGCTTTGCTTATGGATGTCCAGATTTAAAATTGCGTTGCTTAAACTGCGCCCTATCAGATACTCCAGGGATAGATAATAAACTCTTTTACGGTTGGCGGCATATTCACGGGGCTGGGTTTTTAACCACTTGTCCAATAAAATATCCCGGACTGCTGCGGCAAAACTGAGATAGCAATCCATTGGAGTAGCGGAAAATTGGTCTTTACCCATGTCAAACTTCAAATGTTGCATAAAATGCTGCACAATTTCGGCAGCAGTGCCCCGAATACTAAGATTAGAAAGTCTGTCTGTAAAAGCCTGGTTCATAATTCCTCCCCTTAGACAGTTATCCGCTAATAATATAACCGCATAATAAGCAAAACCAAGCAGGATGAGTATTTTCATTAACTAAACATATTTCTCTTGACGTGTTTGGCTATTTGGCATAATTGGCAAATACGCTGATTTAACAAAGAGGTTCTAATGGTAAATAGTAGCAAATATATTCAGATGGCTCTGGTGATGAAGGCAATGGCACATCCCTCACGCCTGTTTATCTTGGAGATGCTAAAAGAAAAAGAGCATTGCGTTTGCGAACTGCAAGAGCTTATTCACTCCGATATGTCCACAGTTTCCAAGCATCTTTCCGTGCTTCGCAATGCTGGAATCATCACCAGTCGAAAGCATAACAATCAGGTTTTCTACCGGCTGCTGTGTCCCTGCGTGCTGGATGCTTTTCAGTGCGTGATCGAGGTTGGCAAGAATATAGATAAGGAAACATAATAAAATGAGCGAGAAACTGAAAGAACTGAAAATCCTGGTGCTGATGGTAGTAGTATTTTTAGCTGCCTACTTTGTTCCCTTTGGCTCTGCGAGATTCTTAAATGGCTTGCACGAAGCCTTTTTCATGCTGCAGGAATATGCGCGTTTGCATGTACTGCTTTGCCTGATTCCGGCTTTGTTCATTGCCGGAGCGGTAAGTGTATTTATCAGTAGCGATTCGGTGATGAAGTTCCTGGGTGCCAAAGCCAAAAAGTGGCTGGCATATTCTGTTGCTTCTGTTTCGGGTGCAATTTTGGCAGTTTGCTCCTGCACCATCCTACCCCTATTCAGCGGTATATATAAAAGAGGCGCAGGCTTGGGTCCTGCAATTGCTTTTCTCTATTCCGGACCTGCCATAAACGTCCTGGCCATTGTGATGACCGCCCGCATCCTGGGTTTGCAGATGGGCATAGCCAGAACCGTTGGCGCAGTGGTTTTCAGCGTGGTAATCGGTTACATCATGCATCTGCTTTTCCGCAAAGAAGAGCAAACCAGGCAGGAAGGCTTTGCCAACCAAATCCAAAGCGAAAAAGGCAGACCCCTGTGGCAGACTCTGATCTATTTTGGCCTGATGATACTAATCCTGATTGTGCTGAATTGGGCAAACCCCAATACTGCCACCTCTGCGCCCTTCATGAATTGGATGTTTGCGCATAAATGGCTGGTAACCGGGGCAATAGCCTTTGTTTTTGGCCTAACCATGCATGCCTTTTATGGCTTCAAGCTGTGGAAAGTTCTGTTAACCGCGGTAGTCGTCTGGTTGATCGGCTTTTTATACCAGGGACAGCCTCTGATTCCTTTTGTAATGGCGATCTACCTGTTCAGCATGTGGCTGGTTTTGGAAAAGGGTGAGCTGCACGACTGGCTGGACGCCACCTGGGATTTTGCCAAGCTGATTATCCCTTTGCTATTTATAGGCGTTATGATTGCGGGATCGCTGCTGGGACGTCCCGGCATGGAAGCCTGGGTGCCCTCGCGTTGGATCGAAATGGCTGTGGGTGGAAATTCCATCTGGGCAAATTTCTTTGCTGCCATCTCCGGTGCTTTTATGTATTTTGCCACGCTAACCGAAGTTCCCATTTTGCAAGGTCTTTTAGGCAGTGGCATGGGAAAGGGTCCGGCCTTGGCTTTGCTTTTGGCAGGCCCGGCTTTGTCGCTTCCCAGTATGCTGGTGATTAACACAGTTTTGGGACTTAAGAAGACTGCTGCCTTCGTGGCTTTAGTGGTAGTGTTTTCCACCTTTACCGGCTACTTTTTCGGGATGATTTTTGCATGATTATGCTCTGGTTTGAAAAGCTAACTATGGCACTATATTCCAGCCCTGCCATAGCCCTGACGGCAGCTTTTTTGTGGGGGATTTTAAGCGTGCTGCTAAGTCCCTGCCATTTGGCCAGCATCCCTTTGATCGTTGGCTTTTTGGATGGCCAGAAAGACCTGAATACCCGCAAAGCCTTCAAGCTTTCCGCCTTTTTCACTCTTGGCATCCTGGTCATGATGGCTATCATTGGTTTGATAACAGGTCTGCTGGGCAGAATGCTTGGCAATATCGGAACTTGGGTGGAACCGGCAGTTGGTGTGGTGTTCTTGTTTATGGCTTTCTTTATTGCCGATATCTTCAAAATGCCTACCTTCCTGAGTGGTGGACTAAATCATAAACCCCGAAAAGGCATATGGGCAGCCTTGTCTTTGGGTTTTTTGCTGGGTATTGCTTTGGGTCCCTGTTCTTTTGCCTTTATGGCACCAATTTTGGGTATCGTCTTCAGTGCAGCCGGAACGAAGCTGGTTTTTGCCCTCAGCCTTGTTTTGGCTTACATCATCGGTCATTGCCTCGTGATCATTCTGGCAGGCACTTTTGCCGGAGCGGTGCAAACCTACCTGCACTGGACAAGCAATTCCAAGGGAACGAAGATCATCCGCATCATCTGTGGAGTCCTTATCTTTGTCGCAGGCCTATATTTAATCTTAAAAAGATACATCTAAAAGTGGAGGAACACATGATTATTAAAATACTGGGCACCGGATGCCCCAAATGCAAGAAACTGGAAGCCAACGCCCTTGCTGCAGTAGCAGAACTGGGCATAGAGGCTACCGTGGAAAAGGTAACCGATCTGGATAAGATCATGGATTATGGTGTGATGATGACACCCGCTTTGGTGATAAACGAAAAAGTGGTTGCAAGCGGGAAAATCTTCGCTGTATCAGATATTAAAACCTTACTAAGCAAAGGAGTTTAGCACATGGCAGATTGTAATTGCAATTGTGATTGTGGTAACCCCAGCGGCAGTAGCTGCGATAGCGGATGTGTAACCAATAGTGCTCCAGCCAGCGTTTATGCCTGTGCCGGAGCCAGCAATGTAGGAAAATAAGCTTTGATTTAACCATGGCTTTGCACCAGGCAGAACGCTACAAAATGGGCTGTTCAGTGTGTGTGGGAGCGGGAGATTGCGCTTGCGGAGAGGCTTTTGAGGCCGATACCCCCAAAGACCTGCTTATCGATGGCTGCAAGGTTGCCTGTTTGAAAAAGATGTTTGACAAGCAGGGCAAAACCAACTACAATCATGTGATCATCACGCAGCTTGGAGTAAAGAAAGAAGGCTCCTTTGATTATGAAAGTGACCTGATCCCCAAACTTATGGAAAAACTAAGCTCAAAAGGACTGTAACATGAAAAAGTATCTAATTTCAGGCTTTATCCTGCTTGGCGTTATGCTGGTTTTTGCCCAAACCACTACTAAATCAAAAGCCAAGCCAAAGCCGCTGGTAACCTTTGTAGAGCTTGGCTCGGTAAATTGCGTCCCCTGCAAGATGATGAAACCGGTGATGAAAGAAGTGGAAGACACCTATGGTGACAAAGTGGAAGTGATCTTTTATGATGTGTGGCAACCCAAGGATAAAGACATGGCTACCAAGTATAAAATCAAGGTAATCCCCACTCAGATCTTTTTGGATAAGGACGGCAAGGAATTTCACCGTCACGAAGGCTTTTATCCCAAGGACGAGATTGTTAAGCTGCTGGATAAACAGCTTGGGATAACCAGAAAACCAGTTAAGAAATAAGAATACATAGGTCATAACCCACAGGGCAACAAATGAATACACTTCTCGATACCTTGAAATATTTCCTGATCATCACAGTTGAGCTTACAGTCTTATTTATCGGTATCAGCACCATAATCGCATTAATTCTGCAATATGTTTCGCAGGATAGAATACATAAATGGATGACTGGAAGGGGCATCTGGGGTAACTTTATGGGCACAGTGGCTGGAGCAATTACGCCTTTTTGCGCCTGTTCCACCATTCCCATGGCCAAGGGATTGCTGGATGCAGGGATCGGTTTCGGTTCTGTGATGTCTTTTATTATTGCTTCTCCCCTTTTAAATCCCATCATATTAGGAATGTTGATTGCCTTGGCTGGAGTAAAAGCAACCCTAATCTATTTCATGTTGGTATTTGGACTCTCCATAGTCTTTGGAGTCCTGCTGGGAAAAGCCGGTGGCGTGGCGCAAGTAAAAACTATATCAAACTGTGGTTGCTCGGCACCTAACCCAAATGCAGTTCAGAAAACATTTTTGGGCAAATTGAAACAAGCTTTCCTGAGTAGTTGGGCCAATTACAAGGCAGTTTTGTTGTTTCTACTAATCGGAGTGGGGATAGGGGCAATTATCTATGGTTATCTGCCTCAGGAATTTGTGCTGAAATATGCCGGGGGAAAAAGTCTCTTTGCCATTCCTATTGCTGCCATCATAGGCATTCCACTATATATCAGAACCGAAACCGCTATCCCGATTGGCCTGGCCTTAATGCAAAAAGGCATGAGCATCGGTGCTGTGATCGCTTTGATAATTGGCGGAGCTGGGATGGCAATTCCCGAAATGACCATGTTAGCCAGTATCTTCCGCAAGCAAACAGTAGCTGCAATAGTGGCAGCGGTTTTCTTTACTGCGGTTATTTCTGGATATGCATTTAATCTAATTATGTAAACTATAAGGATGTAATCGTGGGAAAACTTAGTGCCAAAGAGCAAGAATTGGTTAGAATCGGAGCTGCCATAGCGAGCAACTGCGTTCAATGTATAGAGTATCACATTCCCCTGGCTCGCAAAGCAGGGCTAACCGATTCACAGATTAAAGCAGCGGTAAACATAGCTAAGCTTGTAAAAAAGGTTCCAGCCGATATTGTGCTGAATCGTGCGCTGGAACTCCTTAATGCTCCCGACTCGTAAAAATTGATAGGAGCTTAGGATATGATCCGTGAAAAAGAAAGCAATACTGGTATCGGCTTCTTTGAGAAGTACTTAACCTTGTGGGTAATTCTATGTATGGCAGCCGGCATCCTGATTGGTAATTACCTGCCCGGTATCCCTGCCTTTTTAGGCAGGTTTGAATATGCCAGGGTTTCCATCCCGATCGCCATTTTAATCTGGCTGATGATCTATCCCATGATGATGAAGGTGGATTTTGCCAGCATCAAAAACGTGGGTAAGAACCCCAAAGGCCTTTATGTAACATGGATCACCAACTGGCTGATCAAACCCTTCACCATGTATGCCATAGCCTGGTTCTTCTTCTTTGTGGTGTTCAAGGCTTTAATTCCTGCTGCCTTAGCGAAGGACTATCTGGCAGGAGCTATACTGCTTGGAGCAGCACCCTGCACCGCTATGGTCTTTGTCTGGAGCCATTTAACCAAAGGCAATCCGGCCTATACTGTGGTGCAGGTGGCAACCAACGATCTGATTATCCTGGTGCTATTTACTCCCATCGTGGCTCTGCTTTTGGGGATTGGTGGCATTAAGATACCCTGGAACACCTTGCTGCTTTCCGTTTTACTCTTTGTGGTTATCCCTTTGGCAGGAGGTATCATTACCCGTACAAGTGTGATAAAACGCAAAGGCTTGGACTATTTCAACAACTCTTTTATCACCAAATTTAACAACGTAACCATCGGTGGTTTGCTGCTTACCTTGATTATCATCTTTGCTTTTCAAGGCAGGGTGATTTTGGAAAACCCGCTGCATATAGTGCTGATTGCCGTTCCTTTAACCATCCAAACCTTCCTGATCTTCTTCATTGCCTATTTTACCAGCCGCAAGTTAAAGCTGGCACACTGCATTGCAGCTCCTGCAGGCATGATAGGAGCTTCCAATTTCTTCGAACTCTCTGTAGCAGTGGCAATTTCGCTGTTCGGAACCACATCGCCTGTGGCTATGGCTACCGTGGTGGGAGTATTAGTGGAAGTTCCTGTAATGCTTACTTTGGTTAAAATTGCTAATCGCACCAAACATTGGTTCCCAAAAGATAGCGGGGCAAAATCGCTACTCTAAGCAAACAACTTCCATTAAGCCGCAGAAAAAAAGGGGTGGCAATCTCCTGTTTACCGCATGCCAATCAGGATTTTCTACTGTGGATTGCATTGCACAGGAGATATT
Source organism: Cloacimonetes bacterium UBA6081 (assembly GCA_002428685.1). Taxonomy (GTDB): domain Bacteria; phylum Cloacimonadota; class Cloacimonadia; order Cloacimonadales; family Cloacimonadaceae; genus Cloacimonas. Next base: position 11,841 of record DIXL01000075.1, read on the forward strand.
TGCTTATTGTTTCAAATAGTTTAGCTTGTATGTAATTAATCACTTAGGAGATAATGTGGAAAAGACATTTTTCGTAATTATCGCGGTAATGATGGTGCTACTATTGCTTGTAGGTTGTGGGAAATCCAACGACAGAATAGCTAAAACGGTAAAAACTTCGCTGCAAAGAAACTTAAGCGAAGATCCCCAGTATTCGAATCTTAATTTGATGGTAACAGACGTTACTGTTAATAAACAAAACAGGCAAAACTATACTGGCATAGCCAAAATTAAGTATGCAGACGAAGATCATGAGGTTCCGCTAAAAATCACCGTAGAAGGAACGAATATAACCTGGGATTTTGAACCTGGAGCTTTAAGTTTTATAGAGGGACGGTATTGAAATTAGACGGAAGGCTTCTAATCAGCGAGATTTTGACCCTAAGCGTAAATATGTATTTTCAAGAGCAGTCTTGGCCACCAAAGTATGACCCTTTTCATAACGAGTAGGTAAAAAGCTCTGATCAACAACCTTACGCTGTAGCACTTTGCCGATCTGTAAGCCCAAACCCTTACCTATGTCATTTTTGCAGCCCGCACCCGCAGCGAAGGGGAATTTAACCGCGAGCTGATCTATAAATATATCCCCAAAACCTTGGGAGTCTCTATCCACTATTGTCGGGAAGTTACTTCCCTTTCCAAAAAGATAGATAACCAGAGGGAGATTGCTGCGGTTTACTTTAAAGCGGATGTTAAAAAATACTACTTCGTAAAGGATATATCGTGATTCCGCCAGATCGATGTCTCTGCTTTGTAAATAGGCCTGTTGAGAATTTGCTTGACAGATAATTGATCTATATACATTGAGTATTATTCCCAATCATAGGTTTGTCTATATTTTATAAGAATCATACTGAAAACATTTTACTTCAGAATATAAATGAATAAGAGAGAATATTGGCGTGGATGATAAGTTATTTTTACCAAGTAATTGTACTACCATCAAATTCTACGACGAATTTTTAGTGACTCTATCAAGGCATTATAAAAGAGTCCCTATGGTACAACCAATCATATCACTAGAAAAATGTTCTTTTATTGACAGCGCTATTCTTCCAAATCTGGTCTTATTGGGCATGTACCTCATGCAATTTCACAAAAATAAAATCACGTTAGCGATCGGTCGTGATTATCGATTAATTTCATACTTACAAAACAGTCAATTTTTTAGGATAGCAAAACCATACTATTTCTATGATAGCGATTTAAGTGAAACGTCAATGTATGATTATCGACCCGAGCACAGAATTGATGAATATAATCATCTGTCAAACAATTATTACAGCTTAAAGGATAATAAACTTCGAGTTGATTATAGAGACTCCCTTTTCGAAACTCTCCGCTACAAAACAGTGCCCAAAAATTTTAAAACCATAATTACTGATGTCTTAAAAGATCCTGATGATATATACAATACGCTTAACATAGTAACTGAATTAATTTCTAATGGTATGCTCTACTCCTATTCTCCTACAATTTCATCAGTTCAAACAAACAAGTACAAAACAATCATCTCAGTTTCTGATATTGGAATCGGTTTTAGAAAATCACTAGATCAGAAAGAGGATTTTAAAACAAAACAGTTATCAAATATGCGATTGCTCAAAAGTAAGTATAAAGGAATCGGGAAAGGGCTTGATGATTATTTATCTATTATGGATGCCTTGGTATACTCAAGTAATCAAAATCGTAGTAATTTATGGGCATTAAAAAATTTGATTACAAGCAATCATGGAATATTCAGGATACATTGTATGTCGACGCAGGTTGTGTTTACTTATTCAAGATGTGAGAAATGTCATAAAGAAGCTAAAGAATGCACTATATGCCTTCTGGATGGGTACCGTACATTGAAATCAGTTTCACCAGTTAGATTTTATGATGTTATTTACCCTGGAGTTCATATTGAAGCTGAATTTGATAGGTTGGAGGTGTAAGAAAATGCGTAGTGCTTATGTAACTGACAAAGGGGAGTTGTTTGTTTCACTGTATGCAGAACAGATGCTATATAAGATCATCCACATAGACGATGATGCAGTTGGACAAGAATCTTCATATAGTCTAGTCAAGTCAACAATTGAAAGATTATCATCTTACTTGCTGAACATGACAAATGTGAATACTATTTGCATTAGCTTCAGAGGAATCATATTTTTCCAAAATAATGCTGACCATTCGTTTAATGAATTGTTAAAAGATCTTTCTAAAAAGAAGATTGATATTATCCTGCTAGATTTAAATGAAGTTAAAGGTTTCAATGCTAGTTTGCAAGATCTGAAGACTAAAACGATGGGGAAACATACTATTGTTTCTATAGCACCCTCAAAGCATCGTAAAAATTTAAACAATTCAGAGCGGATCTTGATTGACAAAATGTACGAAGAACTTCTTCTTAAGTATACTGTTAAAGATGGTCATAAAAACCCATTCTCTCCTGTCATAATAGATAGATATATCAATGTGAAAAAAATGTTAGTTGATGAAAATCCAATGCCAATTTGTATTGCTGATCTTGCCATGAAAATTACTAACACTATATCTAAACAATCTATACAGAAACGACAGCTAAATCAACCCACGCTATTTTGTCATTCAATGGCAGGTTCTTTTTTAGCTTCATTGATTGGAGCTTCCCTTGGACTGGATTTACTATTTGTAGACCATCTAGGCCCAGAGAAAGATATTGTATCGGTCAATTTCTCCAACAGAATTAAGCATGGGCATGAATACATAATTGTAACTGATGTTGTATGTTTGGGCACCGAGATTGAATCTGCAATGAGCTATATTAATCTGAATGGAGGAAAAGTGAAATGTGTTGCCACTATGTTCAGAATTGACACTATCGGCATTTTGCCAAATTATAACTTAGTATATGGTTATGAGATAAATAGTAAGCGAAACATTATAGGATATAACGTCAGGACGTTGTTATGAGTAAAGAATCAAACAGAATTGTAATATTACAAATATCCGATTTGCACATTACCGATGATACTAATAAAAAGAGTTATCTAAAGAGTGATGTCTTTTCAGAATATATTGATACATTCATCAATGGTATAAGCACATCTTTGGGCTCGGATAGTAACAAAATTTTTCTCATTGTAACAGGTGATATTGCAGACGCTTCGATTCGACTTGAATACGAACAAGCAGCTGTTGTGCTTAATAAGCTATGTGAAAGATTATCGATTATCCCGAAAGATGTAATGCTATTACCTGGCAATCATGATATAAACAGAAACTTGTTGAAAGTTGAATCAGATAAGGGGACACCAGATAATGAGTTACATACAAAGCAAAAAGTGAAGTTCAAATTTTTCAAAGAGTTCTATGACAAGTTTTACATGAACAAGGATATCAAATTCAACCCAGGAAAATCAGTAGTGAGGACAATATTACTTCCTGAGAACAATTTGCTTTTAATAGGAGTTAACACTGTATATCATGAAAGCATTCTTGTGCAAGACCACAAAGGATGGATTGAACCAACGAAGTTAAGAGAAGAATTGAGTATAATTAAACAAAGTACTACTGACTATTCCACTTTATACAAAATCGTCTTTATGCATCACAGACCCGATAGGGTAAATGAAAGCAATAATCACATTGCAAACTGGAGTCATGTAGGACCAATATTTGAGGAGTTTGGTATATATAACTATGTGTCTGGACACAATCATAGTTATCAATCATATCCCTTACATCTTCATACAACACAAATACATGCAGGATGCGGTACATTTGGATTAATAGCGGATAAACAGCATAACAGTATTTTACTGCTCAAGAGTGATGAAGTCATACAACAAGAAGGCATATACAAATTTGTGGTGGAAGTATATAAACTACAAAACGATAGCACCCTATTTTGGCAGCACATAACTGGAAATCCTGATATTTCTCCGGATTTCATTGTCTCTAAACGAACACTTCCCTCACCCCCTGCTACAACTACAATAATAAACACAAGCACAAGTAATTATTATGATGAAAGACCTAATATTCAAGATACCCCTCTTCACTCGTGTGATGAAACAACAGATAAGGAATTGAAAGCACTGGTGAAAAACAATAACCTATTCTACACTGGCCATTTTCATTGGGGTAAGGATTCGCGTGCGCATGGGTGGATCGATATTGGATCAATGATCAATAAAAGCAAAGTTGTAACTGACATAGTACGATACTACAAATTGATTATTGATAAAGCAGATATATATAATGACTTAGGCACGTTAATAGGGCTAGGGATGGAGGGTAACATAATTGGCGCTCGCCTCTCATTAGCATTAAATACTCCCTATACTTATTATCCATATTCAAACAGTATGCACTCTAAATATGAAAAAGAGTTATCTACTTTCGCTTCGAAAACAATTTCTATTATCGATTTAGTCTACTATCAAGGCGATGCAGTAAAAAGGTTTATTGAAGAATGCAAAGAATCGCTTAAGGGGATAGAAAAGATCAACGTGTTATGCTTATTTCACACTGGAAAACCGAGTAACTATATCATTCCCGATGCTCGATGTAAGATAATACCAGTGTGTACGAGCATCAAGCAGTGTCCCTGCAATGAAGCAGATGTAAACGATTGCAGCGTTTATGTGCATAAATTAGCTCCAATTCATGAGTTCACTATGAATAATAACAACTAGTGCCTTGCAACGCTTGGTATGACAATAGGCTTGAACCAAATCCGGCACTCAGCAAGAAGCCGACTTTCACTATTAACGAGCACAATTACAATATATCCAAAGAGTAGCTGATGTCAAGAACTATTTTTGTAATTAAATTTAAGAAAGCCATTGGGGGACAGTAAAATGCCTCACCACCACATCACCAGAATAAAAGGCTTTCTTGGCCTAAAGCAAAGCATAATTGCCATGCTAACCATGGCTGTGCTGGTGGGTTTGGGCGAAAAGATGGCAGAGCGGTTTTTGCCTATTTATCTGCTGGCTCTGGGAGGTTCCACCATCGGAGTGGGTTTGCTGAATGGCATGGATAATCTGCTTTCAGCCCTGTATTCTTATCCTGGTGGCTGGCTATCGGATCGGTTGGGCTACAAAAAATCGCTGCTCATCTTCAATTGCCTGGCCATATTCGGTTATCTGATTGTGGTTTTAATCCCTACTTGGTATGCTGTTTTGCTGGGAGCGGTGTTTTTCCTGTCGTGGACGGCATTATCACTTCCTGCAACCATGGAACTGGTTTCCGCGGTTTTACCCCCAAACAAACAAACGATGGGCGTTTCGTTGCATTCCATGATTCGCCGGATTCCGATGGCTTTGGGGCCTGTAATCGGGGGCTATTTTATTGTTAAATATGGCAGAATCCAGGGCGTGCGTTATGCCTTTTTGGCAGCAATTGGTTTTGCCGTTATTGCCTTGATTGTGCAGCAGCTTTTTATCGAGGATAAACGCCCTGAAACACATAGCGGCAGCGAGCCCAAACCCAAGCACAAGTTTAGCCCAATCCTAAAGAACCTGCTGGTTTCAGACATCCTGGTGCGTTTCTGTGAGCAAATTCCCTATGCCTTTGTGGTTATCTGGGTGATGAACCATATGGGGATCAGTGCTTTGCAATTCGGGGCTTTAACGGCCATCGAAATGGTAACAGCCATGCTGATTTACATCCCTGTGGCATATTTAGCGGATAAAAGCAGCCGCAAACCCTATGTTGCCATCACCTTTTTCAATTTTGCCCTGTTTCCGCTGGTTCTATATGTTTCCCACAGTTTTACGGCCTTGGTTTTCGCCTTCATCTTGCGCGGGCTAAAGGAATTTGGTGAGCCTTCCCGCAAATCCATGATTTTGTCCCTTGCGCCAGTTGGTGCCAAAGCCAGCACCTTTGGCAGATACTATCTGATACGGGATGTGATTGTGTCCGTAGCAGCCTTTGGAGGTGCCTGGCTGTGGCAAGCCAATCCGGCTATAAACTTTATAGTAGCTTCTGCCTTTGGCTTTTTAGGCATGTTCTATTTCATCTTTCGGGTGAAAAACACAGATTAATGGGTTTGGCAGCTATCAGATACGCAGGAGTCGCTGAGCAGGAGTCATTTGCGCCAGTTCCCAATTCCAAAGCTATCTCCTAATATTGGCGGCGCAAAGGACTAATGCGGGAAGGGTGGATTCCATGTGTAGTCCTTTCATCCTTGCAATTGGGAGATATAAGATAACTTGGAGAAGGATGAAACGACTCCACACTTAGGAATGGGAACGAAGGGTGGATCCCATGTGTAGTCCTTTCATCCTTGC
>DIXL01000075.1:18221-27377 GCA_002428685.1 Cloacimonetes bacterium UBA6081
TATAAGATAACTTGGAGAAGGATGAAACGACTCCACATTTAGGAATGGGAACGGATCCCATGTGTAGTCCTTTCATCCTTGCAATTGGAAGATATAAGATAGCTTGGAGAAGGATGAAACGACTCCACATTTAATGAAGGAATTGGTTTTCGCATTAGTCCTTGCTGCCAAACAAGATAGAGAAAGCCTGATAACTCACAGCGGCAGCAATGACTCCTGCTTACATTATCGATGCTTTTAACCGGCTCTACATTTCTGCATTGAAGCGTTCATAGCCTTCCACCTGGGGCAATAGGCCTGCATCTATGGCTGCTTTAAGGGTTTTGCAGGGCATGTTTTCGGTATAAATCTGCTCCCGGGTGATGTTAGCCAGGCTAATTGTGTCAGGATTCGTCTTCTGCATTGCCCACATCAGCTTGCAATAAACCTGCGGCCAACTGAAGAGTTGCTTGCATTCCGCTTCCGGCAAGCGGTTGTAGCTCATGCAATAGTCCAAAAGCTGATGCTTGTAAGCCTCGGCGGGCTGCAAGGCATAGATCTGTTTTTGGGCTGCGGCAAAGGGTGCCTGCCCGGGATGATTTGTAAAGGTAAAGGCTTTACGTGCCAGGGTTTGCCCGGTGCGTTTGTCTATGTAATAGATCATCCCGTCCTGCTTCCCGCGGTAGCCAAGCAACATGTTCTTGTAGCTAACTTTCATTGTCTCCTCCCAGACTAATAGCTCATGCCATTAGTTATACTTAATAATTGAGCCAATAATGAGAGTATGGCTATTTCTGTCAACATATATTTATCATTGTTTCATTAGTTGCGCACTACTATTATTGATAGTATTGCTATAGTGGTGCTATAGTGATGCCAAAGTAGTGCTTGGTTGAGGGAAAAAAGGGATAACGAAGGAATCTGTAGGAGATTGATTTATGCAGGCTTAAAGTGCTGGAGTTCAATGACCTGAAGTCCAAATGGCTATGTAGTCTCGAGATAATTTCTTAGTTCGCCTTAGCCGTTTGAACTCCAGATCATGCGTTATGTATAAACTCCTAATGCATTAGCCGAGTTGTTTGATAATGGCTTTACCGGGGTAAATGGCTGCTTCGCCCAGTTCTTCTTCGATGCGCAGCAGTTGGTTATATTTTTCAATGCGTTCGCTACGGCTGATGCTGCCGGTTTTAATCTGGCCTGTGTTCATGGCTACGGCCAGGTCGGCGATAAAGGTGTCGCCTGTTTCACCGCTGCGATGGCTGACCACGCATGTCCATCCGGCTTTATGCGCCATATTGATGGCATCGATGGTTTCGGTAACGCTGCCGATTTGGTTCAGCTTAATCAGCACACTGTTGGCGGCGTTTTCTTTGATGCCGCGGGCAATGATTTCGGGGTTCGTTACAAAGATGTCGTCGCCCACGATCTGGATTTTGTCGCCCATTTTGGTGTTCATCTTTTTCCATCCATCCCAGTCGTTTTCGGCCAGGCCGTCTTCGATGGAGCAGATGGGGTATTTCTTTACCATGGCATCGTAGTATTTGATCATGGCATCGGAATTAACTTTCTTGCCTTCAAACACATACTTGCCCTTTTCATAAAAACTGCTGGCGGCGGAATCGATGGCAATAAAGATTTCCATGCCCGCTTTGTAGCCGGCAGCTTTGATGGCTTCCACTATTACTACAAATGCTTCTTCGTTGGAGGCCAGATTTGGCGCAAAACCACCTTCATCACCTACGGAAGTGGCCAGGCCGCGCTTTTTCAGAATAGCTTTTAAGGCATGAAACACTTCGGCGTTCATCTGCAAGGCTTCGCGGAAAGTCTTTGCGCCTAAGGGCACAATCATAAATTCCTGGATATCCACGTTGTTATCGGCATGTGCGCCGCCATTCAGGATATTGCTCATGGGAACCGGCAGGGTGCGGGCATTAACCCCGCCCAGATAGCGGTATAACGGAATGCCAAGTTCCATTGCAGTAGCGCGCGCCACGGCCATGGACACGGCCAGAATGGCGTTGGCACCAAGCTTGGCTTTGTTGTGAGTGTTATCCAGCTTGATCATCAGTTTGTCGATGTTGGCCTGGAAAATGGACTCCATGCCCAAAAGTTCTTCGCTGATTAAGTTGTCGATATTGGCTACGGCCTTCAGGACGCCCTTGCCACCATAACGTTTTTTGTCGCCATCACGCAGTTCTATAGCTTCGCGTTCGCCGGTGGATGCTCCGCTGGGGACTCCGGCTCTGGCGATGATGCCGCTATCCAAATGGACATCGGCCTCCACGGTGGGATTGCCGCGTGAATCCAAAATCTCGCGTCCTTTGATGTATAGTATTTCAGACATTTATACCTCCTGTCTGGGTAAATATAGTATCACAAGATATATGATAAGCGGAAATGGGGGTTGGGCAAATGGGAGGTGGGAGGGGTGGTGAGGTGGAAAAGTGGAAGGGTGGAAAGGTGAAACACGCTGGGGAGATGGAGGGGTTTGCATGTAAGTTAAGTCCAGGAGTCGTTACCGCCATTTGATGTTTTTTAATTGACCTGTATTTTTTAGCGGCGGTAAGGACTCATGGGACGTCAGTAGTAGTATATTTTCATTTGTTACTGCACGCACAATGACTCCTTGTCGTCGCTGAAATGATAGGTAGCTTTGAAATTTGGTAATGACGACAATGACTCCTTTGCTCACATCATCACATCATTGCTTCATCACTTCATCACTTCATCACCCCATCTCCCCACAGCTACAGGCTCAAACTCACCTTTGCATAGGCAGTGGCGGTGTATTTTACAAAGTGCCCCATGGGGCTGTCGTAGGTGGATTTTTCGTCTTGCAGTTGATTGGTGTTAAATCCGCTGTAGAAGAAGCAATTGGGTTTAAATTCGTAGCGCAGGTTGCCATAGAGGCTTAGATCGTTATAGATACCGTCGGATTCGTAGGTGGTAAATCCACTGCCACAGGCAAGGCTCAGCTTTTGATGAGGCGTATAGCTTATTTCGCCGTTGAAGATCACATAGTTATCATCCAGAGAGACGGTATAGGATTGTAAACCACCGTAATTCGCCAGAACGCCTTTGGGATAGCTGTAGTTTATGTAGCTGCCGCTGATGTCATAGCCCAGCTTTTGAGAGATGGTTCCCCACAGGTTGCAGTAGTAGGATTGTGCGCTGTGGGTGCTTAAAAGGTTGTAAATCAGTTCTTGGGAGTAAGTGTATTTCAGTTGGGCAGAGAATGGTTGCCAGCGGAAAAAGGTAGTGCTTACATCCGCCGAATAAACGTTGTGGTCGTTATTTACAATATCCAGTTCACGCCCTTTGGAAAGAGACGTATTCAAACCCCATTTAGGGCGGAAATTGATGTAATAGTTTGCAGTATATATGTCTTCTATATTCTGGGCTGCATATCTATCCCAATATTCCCAAGAGAGGCTAAAACCCTGATAGCTAATAATATCGAGGCTTTCTTCGCTATCCCAGGATAGATCACTGCCAAGTTTGTGAAAGAAACGGTTGTAAAGGTAGCCGGCATCAGCATTCATATTACGGCTTATGTAGAGTCCATACAGGTTATATGTCCATTCCTGGGGGGTGAGTGATAGCGACAGGCTGTGCACCGAACCTGTGGTAGGTTCATTATCGGTGCTGCGGTCGTTTTCTCTGATGCTGAAGCTGTTGCTGCTATAGAGCCGGATGTCGTTATTCAGGTTCCAGGTGTAGGCATTGCTAAACACATGGTTATAGTAGTCTCTATTTACTCTGCTGATGATGGCATTGGCAAGTTTCAGCTTTTTGGTTTTGGGCATCAGCGAAAGCACCTGAAAATAGTCGTCCCGGTTCAAAATCATGCCAGACTCAATAATTTCTTTGTCCCTGGCGGCTAACACACCCCAATTGAGGCTTTTGGAATTGCCGGTGGCCTTGAAAGCCACTGTGGGTTTAATAATTCTGCGGCTATAAAAATTATCATAGGACACTCCAAAGGCATCCAGGTCTTCGGTAAAGAAAAAGCGGTTTTCTGTGTAGTAACGCGGGTATTTGCTGTTGTAGATATCTGCTGCTTCGTCAGGTGGAACATCGCTGAAATCGGGATTTAAACTAAGCTTGATGCGGGTTCGCTGTGCAGGATTGAAGGCAATATCTAGGCCAATGTTGTCCGGATCAAAGCTATCGGTTTTATCTATCAGATTGTAGCTTTTTACTATGTAAGGCCGAAAATCCAGGCTGAGGGTGCGTTTGATGGGCTGATTTAGCTGAATATCGTAGGCTTTGGCAAAATAGTCGTTTTTTTGGTTTGGCTTTACGGGTGGCAGGCTAAAATCCTCGCTGGTAAAGTCTTTGTGACGAGTGATAATTATTTTCCAGTCATAGGGTGGATTGTGTTTAAAACGCAATTCCCCCAAAGGGATTTTGCCGCTAACCTTCCAGATGTTGCCTGTGATGGAAGAGCTATAGCTATAGTTAGTATTAAAGTTATAGTCGGCGCGGCCTGTTTCGCGCACTGCATCAAACAGGTTTCCGGTGGCATAAAACTGGTAGAGATAGGCATAATAGGCTTCAGGCAGCGTGATTAGCTGGATGCGTAAATAGTCGGCCGTGTTGCTTGTGTCGCGGGTGGAAACAGGGCCGGGCACGAAGGTGGAATCCACATGGGTTTCCATGATAAAACACAGATGCTTGTCATCCTGCCACAGCCAGCAGTTGGTAGGGTTGTTTTCATAAGTCTGGTCGTCGGGACTAACGCGTTGCAATCCGGTTAACAGATTGGCTTCGGAAATAAGAGGGACATCGCTGTAGGGGACAGTAAAGGCTCCCAAGTAAATGCTGATCAGCAAAACAAAAAGAGCAAGAAAACAGGTTTTCATATATAACCTCGCACGATGAGATTTCAGCATTCAATTATACTTGTGAGACATTGATATAAGGTGGTGAATTTGTCAAGGTTTTTTTGGGTGAGAGCTTCGCAGTGAGAGTTTCACAGTGAGAGCTGCGCAGTGAGGATTTGTAACATAGCTTGGTAAGCTGTTGTAAATGTGGGATTGTATCCCGCATTGTTTGCTACAGTCGTGTCGCCGATTACAAACCGGCTAATACAACAGGATACAATCCTATGTTACGACTGAAACCTATTTTTTCAAAGTCTCCAGCGCAGCTTTGGATTTGGAGTTTTCCGTCCAGATAAAGCTGCCTTTAGTGCAGGGAAAATCAGCGCACTCGGCACAGGTGGCATAGCCTTTGCCAAAGGCACAAGCGCGGATTTCACATTTTGCACAGAAACCTATGTGTCTACCATCAGAGGGGCAACCGTCGCATTCCAATTGATCGTAGGAAACAACTTTATCAAAGCGTTTCTTGTAATTATCCGCCAGTTTATGAAACAGTTCCTGGTCATTTGTTTGGGTTGCTTTGTAGGCCTCGCAGACGGCGCAATCGATTCCACATGGTGCAAGTAAATTTTGCATGTTAACTCCTCTATTCTATAAGTATTTGGTGAATCTATCTAAATCTGGAAGGGATGGCATCTTTGCCAAGCTTTATGACAGCAAGGAACACCACAAAGAACTCCAGGCGTCCTAATAGCATTCCGATTGTTTCTGTCCAGATTACCAACAGTGGTGCAGATGTAGTAGAAACCCCTACAGAAAGCCCCACTGTCCCAATTGACGAAGCAAATTCAAACATAGCCTCTTTCAGGTGATACGGCTGTCCCGTGGTAGGGTCTATGGAAAAAGCAATAATTGTTACTCCCACAATGTAAAGTGCCATATAGAGAAACACGAAGCTGCCAATTCCACGGAACTTACTATCATTCACATAACCTTTTTGGTCACCCTCCCAGATATAGTTTCGAGAAATAGCCTGCTCCGGCATTAAGCTCTTTTTAAGATGCCACAACACGGATTTATACATCATATAAACCCGATACTGTTTTATCCCTCCGGCGGTAGAACAAGTTCCACCCCCAATCAGCATCAGCACAATCAGGATAAACACTCCGCTGTCGGCCCAAGTGGGGTCGTTATAATTCACCGTGGAAAATCCGGTGGTAGTGATAGCCGAAATAGTTTCGAAGACTGCAACTCTTAGTGCTTTGGAACCAGTGCTATAGATACCGGAGGTAACTCCCAAAAATACCAAAGGTATGGCGATAAGCAAAGAAACAGTCAAAACCTTTAATTCACCATTACGCAGGATGCTTTTCAGTTTTCCTTTGGCAATAAAATAGCCGGTAAGGAAACTGAGATTGCCCAATATCATTAAGATGATTGTGACAAACTCCACAAGGGCTGAATTGAAGTAGCCGAAACTCTGGGTATAATTTGCAAATCCGCCAGTAGAGATGGCTGCAAAGCAATGCACCACAGCATCCAGCAGGTTCATGCCCAAAACCAGATAAGCAGCAGTGCCAAACAAAAAATATCCCAGATAAAGCGAAACAACAATCCGCGCTGAAGCCAGAACATTCGGCTTGATAAGCGTGCCCTTGCCCTCTGCCGAATAAAGATGCTGTGCCCCTACACCCGTAAGCGAAGCCAGCATGATAATGGCAATTCCCGCTCCTCCAATAAACTGCGTCCAAGCTCGATAAAATAATAAAATCACGGGCGCATGGGGAATATCCAAAAGCGACAAACCTGTGGTAGTCCAGCCGCTTACGGAATCAAACACTGCATGGCTGAAGCTCATTCCCGAAATCAAGATATAGGGAATGGCACCCCCAAGGCTGATTGCCACCCAGGTAACTAACACCACCACACTGCTTTCATTAAAATCCAGCGAGCTGAGTTTATGCAAGCGTAAGCCATAACGCAGTAGCAATCCCAAGCCGGCCAGGATTGCAGCAGGGACAATAAATGCGGGGGCAAAAATAGCTTCCCGAGGAACAAAAAACAGGCATAGCAAAGGGATTAGCATTACCCCGGCCATCACCAGAAAAAGAAGACCCAGGTAAGTCCCGATGAAAGCATAGCGTTCCATAAGATGTTTGTTTTGGCGATTAGGCAAAGCAGAAACCTCTATCAGGAGAAAATGTTCAGAGCCATGGCATGGTTATCCGGCAAGGAAATCAGGAGAATTCTGTCGCCGGGTAAAATGACAGTGTTTCCACGCGGAATGATAACTTCATCCTGCCTAAGCACAGTCGCAACCAATGCGCTGTAGGGAATATCTATTTCTTGCAACTTCTTTCCTGCTACCCTGGAATCCGGGGAAATTTCCAATTCGGTAAGCATTACCTTTCCTTCAACCACAGAAATCTGCTGTTTAATTTCGTCCAAAGCACTCATGCTTTCGATGGTTTCAATCAGGAAACGACTGTTTGAGATAGCCTTAACTCCAATTTTTTTAAAAACCGCCTCGTTATCCGGATCGTTAACAACCGCCAGGATGCGAGGGATTTGATAGTATTCGTGAGCCATTTGACACAAAACCAAGTTATCCTGATCTTTAGGCGTCATTCCCACAAATATTTCTGCCTCATAAGCTTTGGCTTGCAGCAGCAATTCCGGGTCACTGGGATTACCCAAGATAATGAGAGCTTTCAGGTTTCTTGCATAGTAATCGCAATCTACATTTTCGGGGCTGATAATTGATATCTGGTAACCCTTGGAAATAAAGCGTTTGGCAAGAAAGTAAACCGTTATCCCCGATCCTGCAATAATAATTCTCATTTTGCTCCCTCATGATCTTGGGTCTGATCCAGAATGCGAACCAGATTATCCAGAGCCAAAGTAGCCGGACAGATAGTCTTAATCCCCAGTTTGTTAAACAACTCGGCACTTTTTGGTTGGTTTACCCTGGCAATCACATTGGGTATATTGTAAACCTTCTGGCAAATTTGTGCTAACATGATGTTCAAATTGTCATCATCAGTAACCGCCAAAACAACATCAGCTTTGTCCACTTTTGCCTGACTAAGGACAAAGAACTCGTTAGCATCGCCATTAATTTTAAAACCGCTAAATTCATTCCCTAATTCATCAAAAGAATCTTCACTATGGTCAATTATAACGATGCTATGCCCAAGGGCTGAAAGAGTATTTGCCAAGGCAGAACCAAGGATTCCGCAGCCCACAATTATTACATATTGAGATTTCATCTGTCAAGCCCCAAAACTATCCCCGCATTTATGTCCAGTTTCAGCACTCTTTCGATGTTTTCCAGGGCAGGAGAATATGTGGGGTTTAGCTTGTGAGCCGTTTGATAAGCTTTCATGGCGTTGGTAAGGTCTCCAAGTATTTCGTGCATAACTCCCAGAAAATTGAATGCTTCTGCGCTATCGGGCTTCAGTTCAAGAGCTTTGTTTATCTGCTCCATGGCTAACCTGTAATGCCTTTGTCCTACTTCAAGTTTAGCTGCTTCCACATAGGATTCATACTTCAATTCCTGTTCAAATGCCAGATTTTTGCGCGATAAAACGGCAGTTACAGTATCTCTGACCACCTCGAGATCAAAAGGTTTTTGAATAAAATCTACACACCCAAGTTTCATGGCTTCCACAGCGTTGTCTATTGTGCCGTGAGCGGTAATCATTATTACGTTTGGTGGATTGTGAAGCCTGAGAATTTCCAAACCATCCATATCGGGTAAGCGTAAATCCAGAATAATACAATCATAGGTCTGGTGAGCAATTTTGTTGCATGCTTCGCTTCCGGACTCTGCCAGATCTATTTCATATTCAAACGGTTCCAAAGCTTTGGATAGGGTTTTTAGGATGTTCTTCTCATCATCTACAATTAGTATTTTGGCTGTTTTCATAATTTTCCTCTCATACAATGGGATTTACTTGGGTTGGTTCGCAGGGGATGGTGAAGAAAAATGTGGCTCCTTGCTGGGGTTCAGATTCAAGCCAAATACTTCCTCCATGGGCGCGGACTATTTCATGGGTGATGGTTAAACCCAGTCCTGTGCCACCGGCTGCTTTTTGCTCTTCCACCTGCACAAAGCGATCAAATATTTTATTCTGGTAAGAGAGTGGAATCCCTCTGCCGTTATCCTTTACACTAAATAGGACGTAGTTTCCGGATACTTCAGCAGCTAAGGTTATCTTGCCACCAAGGTCTATTGCCTTCAATGCATTAGCCACAAGATTAGAAAAAACCAGCATAAGTTTATCTTCATCGCACCAGATATTATTAATGTCATCGGAACAAGCTAGTGTTGTGTCAAACTTGGTAT
>DIXL01000099.1 GCA_002428685.1 Cloacimonetes bacterium UBA6081
GCTCAGAGGACTCATGCGGGCAGTGCTGATAAGTTGGCAAGTGCACGTCATGAGTCCTTTGCACCGCTGAAATTAGAGACAAGTTTATTAATTTTGATGGTGCAAATGACTCCTGACTTAATGGTATTACTTACTCTTTTCCCTGTCTATCAACACATCGCCATAGGCATAAAAAGGTCCGCTGACTTGCTCTATCCAGTAGTAAATCCTATACAAACCTTCCGGAAGGTCAAAAACCTGAACTCTGCGCATATGGCGTTGTGCAGTATAACTTTCATTATGGCAAATCTCTTTTACCACATTGTTATTGGCATCCAAGAGCACAATGCTCACATTCGAGCTGTCCTGAAGTCCAAACGCGCACCAAAACTCTTTATCGCAGGGATTGGGAACCACGCTGTAAACGGTGTTTTGTGGAACATAAGGCGACCCCACCGCTACTGAAACGGGGCCATAGAAATAGCCCTGATTAAGGTTATCCATCAGCTTCAGCCAATAGGTATTCGTATAGCCCACCCACATATTACCGTCATCGAAGCTGTAAGTATGTGGTTGATCTGTGTTTGTGGCAGGAACAAACTGAACAAACTGAACAAACTCCATCTGTTCAGGATCGTTACTATGGTTTCTAAACAGCCTGAAGCTGCTAAGCCAAGTTTCGGAAGTAGTTGTCCAGCTAACGGTTACCTTATGTGGTTCCGTTTCGTCGTAAACCGCAGTAAAGCTTTCAAAAATCACCTGCATAAAGGGATCATTTCGGCAGACAAGCAGAATTACTTCAGAGCTGGCCTCAAAATCTACCTGCTCCAAAAGCATATCATCAAATGGTAGTTCAACATAGGGGTTTGCCTTGTGCCAGGCACTTCCGTAATATGCTGATGTGAAAGTATATGCCATGTTTTGTGCTACCACAATATCCGCCAGTCCGGTTCCAGACAAGCCAATGGCGATGGGTTCCACAAGGTAGTCATAATGCGGTAAGGCCGTGATGGCAGGATGGTTTATGTCTATATCGTGGCGGATGTTCAAGTTCATTGAAGAGGTTATCACCAAGCCAAAAATCTCGGTTGGAATTCCCGCAGGAAAGTCGTAACCGTAGCACATGCCTATACATAGGATAAAAAAAAGAAAAGCATAGCATTTCATGGTTGCCTGCCAATTGTTTTAGCAGGTGAATTGTGCAGAACGATATTGTTCTTCATAGTTCCGATATGAGGAAGAACCTTCCATTCCAGAGTATCGTCAAAGGCAGTGGAATCGCCCACTTCCATAAAACCCGTTACGTCAAAGGTTTCCAGGCTGGCGGTAACAATTCCCCCCCGCTTGGCAACGTAAATGGGAAAATCATACTCCGGCACTGTGATCCAGCTTGGTGGCGGGGGAATCACATTGTCCGGCTCATCTTTGCAGGAGCTGAGCATCGCAGATATCAGGATCAACAAGAGCAAGGCAAACAGCTTGAATCTCATGGTTCTTTTTACCTCCCATTGGGGTTCTTTAACATTAAAAAGCATGATATAAATTGTTGCTACCTTGTCAAGCGTTTTCTGCCATTCAGCAGTGCCTGCATTAATCCTCCCGGGGGCAGAAAAGCTTTAATCTAAATCATCGGGTGGGATTTCATAATCATCGATCATTAGCTCTTTGTAACCAGGATAAGATTTGAAACTATAATTGAATTCACTCATATTCTTATTTTTTTCATCGACGATATCCTCCCTGGGATAGATAAAGCACAATCTCTTCTGTCTAATCCGGTTTTCCAGATGCTCATAGAGTGGGATCATTTTATTCTCGTAGTGGCACCCAATATGGCACAGCTAATGGAAACACTCTGCACGCAGATAAATCCACCCGCCTCAGGAGTAAAGGTTGGCAGTGCCAACGGTGGATAGGTGTTATCCTCTGCCAGCAGACGAAATTTATACTGGTCCCCTCCGTAGTTAATGCTTTCTGTACCAACATTCCAGACGATACGTTTGTTTGCAGTGCTTAGAATGTCCGCGCCAATATCACCGCTCAGGTTTGCCGGACTGGGAATAACCTCATAGCTGGTTCCCGCATTATCCGAAACTAACAAAGCTATCGTGCTAAGGTCGTTATTGGCATCAAAGAGGTCATAATAAATATCCACCAAGCCACTGCCATCGGTGCGTTGGGCAATTTGCACATTAAAGACTGAAGGAGGCTGAGGCGGAGCTACTTCACGGCTGAGGTAAAAGCTATCCCAATGCGCGTATTTGCTGGTGCCGCTGTGTTTGGCTGCCACTTTCAGTTTAAACTGATGCTGGTAGTCAGGAATCTCCACACTTACAAGACTCCAGGCTTCGCTATCGGGGGAAAGATACGTCCATTCACTCCAGGTGCTGCCATTGTCGTAAGATACGCTAAAACGGCTGTATTCTTCTGGAGAGCTGAGTAAACTGGTATAGTAATAAAAACTGAGGGTGTAGATATGGCCCAAGGGCAGGATGCCGATCCGACCCATTGAGGTGGAGTCGATCTGGCCATTATTAGCTTGGTACTTATTACTATCTATTACGGCCAGATGGACTACACCGGGCACTTGTGAGTTTATTATCAAATTAGGTTGCAGAGTGTCGCTGTAGTCCATGTTGCCTGTAAAATTAGAGGAAGCTTGGAAATTAGGGAAGGCAACATCGACTCCAGACTTACCATCGACTCCAGACTTGCCATCGACTCCAGACTTACCGAGGTGGAGTCGATCTGGCCATTATTAGCTTGGTACTTATTACTATCTATTACGGCCAGATGGACTACACCGGGCACTTGTGAGTTTATTATCAAATTAGGTTGCAGAGTGTCGCTGTAGTCCATGTTGCCTGTAAAATTAGAGGAAGCTTGGAAATTAGGGAAGGCAACATCGACTCCAGACTTGCCATCGACTCCAGACTTGCCATCGACTCCAGACTTACCATCGACTCCAGACTTACTATCGACTCCAGACTTACCATTTACTCCAGACTTACCATTTACTCCAGACTTGCCATCGACTCCAGACTTGCCATTTACTCCAGACTTGGTGGCAGGTTGCATTGCATTGGAATGTTTCATTTGTCCCCTCCGTTTCTTAAAAAGTCCAAGGCTTCCTTCCAGAGCAGGGGTTTGACTTTGGCAAGCCGTTCCACTGCGCCGAAATCTTCATCCCGGTAGTTTTTGTAGGCTACTACACGGTAAAACATCTGATTGCGAAATTCCGTCACATCGTGATGAGTGTAACTGGTGGTGAAACTGCGGCTCAGAAAATAGTAAAAGTGCTCATCCTGCTCGTATGGGGATTCATTGTATAGCACAATGTAGTCATCCGGAGTGATAGAATTCTGAGAGTCAGAGTTAGTTTGTGGTTGACAGAATTTAAGCGAAATTAGACAATACATTCAAAGCAATCTTAGGAGAGAATTATGGCAAAAATAACTCTACTGATCTGTCCCTTGGTGGCATTGGCTTTGGTGTCGTGCCAAAAAAGTATTGAGCCTATGCAGATTTTGACCGAAGAATATCCACCCATTTCATTTGCAATAGGAGATTCTATTAGCGGATATGCTACTGACGTAGTTCGCGCTTTACAGGAAAAAATTGGTTCCAAAGACCAAATTGTTCTTGGTAACTGGACTCAGCTATATAGTAAAGCCCTCAGGGAGAAAAATGTGGTGCTATTTTCCATGGAACAAACTCCCCAACGCAAAGACCTGTTTAATTGGATTGGGCCATTAGGAGAGCATACTTCAAGTTTTTATGTGCGTGCCGATTCACCCATTACTCTCCCCAATCCTGAAAGCGCAAAAGAATTAAAGAGTATTGCGACTACATCAGATTGGTTTACCGAACAGTTTTTGAAAGAGCAGGGATTTCAAAACCTGGTTAGCTCAGCTCAACCCACTGATAATGTGGATCAAGTAATGAAAGGCACAGCGGACGCTACTATCCTCAGTGATCTTACCGCCGCAAGCATTATAATTGAGTCCGGCTATGAGCCCGATCAGCTTAAACCCATAATGGAAGTGATGAAATCTAAATACTACATCACCATTTCCAAAAAAACCAGCCCCAGAGTAGTTTCCAGATGGGAGAAAGCTTATCGGGAAATAGTTGCCGATGGGACATTGGATAAAATCAGGAGTGCCTGGATCAAGTAAGTATGTATGTTAAAATTTAAATCGAGTAGGGTGATGCTGGATAATCAAATCCAGCATCACCCCTCTCACAGAACCGTGCGTACGGGTCTCGTACACGGCTCCTGATAATCCTACTCAAGGCAGGAACAGGAGCATCCTCATGAGAGTGATGCGTCTGGTTGATCAAGTTCTATCTCGCCAGTGGTAATGGCTTCCTGATCAAGATGCGTAACGCCCAAGGTGAGTGGATGGGACTGGAGCGCAGGCTACCCTCTGAAGTACAGATCGTAGAGAACTATGACGAGTTCGGTTTCTTCAAGCCCAACTTTACCACTGCCAAAGCGAAAATGACAAATTTGAGCGATTTTGCAAGCAAAAACAGCAAAAGTGATGAAGACAGCATCATATTCTAAGTAGTTTATATGTAACGATATACGAGATTGCTGCATTTGAACTATGACCTAACCAACACTTTTTTTGAGGGTAAAGCAGCTGGCATAAGCAAGGCTAAACATGGTCGCTCTAAAGAAAAGCGCAGTGATTGTCGCCTGATAACCCTTGGCATGGTAGTTGATGAATTGGGGTTTAGCAAGCGGAGCAACATTCTGGATGGCTCAGTTAGTGAACCGCACACCTTCATAGAGATGATTGAATCTGCATTTAGAAGTTTGAAACATGAGCTTGCTTTTCGCCCAATCTACCACCAAACCGGCCTACGAGCAGAAGCACATATATTCATAGCAGTATTGGCATATCACCTGCTAAATGCGATAGGACATGAATTACGTTGCAACGGAGTTACATCTTCCTGGAATACTGTCAGAAGCACATTATCAAATCATAGAAGAGTTACAGTAACTGGCCTTACAACTCACAAAAAGATGTATTCAAAGCGAATCACTTCCAAGGCAGATCCATCGCATTTATTGATTTATAATGCATTAAACCTAAACCCAAACCCTCGTATAAAACCCATAAAAAATGGGAAAATGTAGTCCCCCATAAAAAATGTATGTATTTGTAGGGCAAGTATATAACTACTGTCTGAGGTAAAGTTGGGTCAAGTACCAGTGCTGGTATTACCGTTTTAGGAGCATGCAAGAATAAGTGAACTCTTACAATTCATATCACTGATTTGGTATGATAGCATGCCAAACTATCATTAGTTCATACTTTTCACTTGACTGTTTTGGCTTGTTGTTTAGTTTTTGGTAAAGAGACTTAATTACAAATTCCTAAGGAGGAAAAATGGCAGTTTATTCTGTAAATGAAGTAATCGAAATGGCCGTTCAGATTGAAAAGAATGGTTTTGCCTTTTATCATGAGGCCACAAAGCGTAAAGACCTGGATGCCAAGGCCAAGGAATTTATAGCGTATTTGCGCGACCAGGAGCTGGATCACGAAAAGCTCTTTTTGGGTCTGCGGGAAGAGCTGGATTTGCAGGTTTTGGAGATGTCTCAGGATTGGGAACTGGTGGCCGAATACCTAAAGACCATTGTGGATGGGCGAATTTTTAACAATGAATTTTCCGCTATCCAGATGGCTACCAATGCCAAGGATTTAGGCAGCGTGATAGACAATGCCATCACCTTTGAAAAAGACACTCTGCTGTATTTCCATGCCCTCGCCGACAACATCAATAATCCTAAAACCAAGGGTGTTTTGCGTAAGATTATTAATGAAGAAGTGTCGCATGTGTTGAAACTGAACGACTTCAAGAGGAAATTAAAGTAGTTTCTTGTCAAGTTTCACATGAAAAACAACACTGTCGTTCCCGCGGAGGCGGGAATCCAGCCCTTGATAATCCCATCGGGATGACACAAATAATTGAGACAAATGCTATTATATCTGCCGCTCTTCCAGAGCTTTTTCTGGGCTGGATTCCCGCCTCCGCGGGAAAGACAGAATTATTTTACGATAATAGACAGAATTATTTTACGATATAAGTGTTTTGATAAGGCAGTAAGTAATTAGAAAGCTTGTGAGACATAAAAAACGGAAAATGAGCAGCCACAGCGTGGTGCTTGGCATTGTGCTGACGTTGCTGGTTTTGCTCATTTTGGTTTACAATCCCATCTCGGTGCGTTTGATGACCGTAGGCGTAGCTGTGTATTACGGCCTTGATCCGGTTATTTTTTACCGTTTGATTCGCACCGAAAGTTCGTTTCGCAGTTTTGCCATTTCTCAGGCTCAGGCCATTGGTTTGGGGCAAATCAGAGAATCCACCGCATTTTACATTCACAAAGAGCACAAACGCGGCTGGTTGTTTGTTCCCTTTTACAATCTAAAGCTGGCAGCCAAATATTTGGTGTATCTGCGGCAACGGTTCAATGGTAATTGGAGCTTGACTTTAGCTGCCTATAACTGGGGCGAAACAAACGTGGATAACCGCATTGGAAAGCTGAAAATTGAGCCAAACCGGGACTATCGCCACCGCTTCAAAGATGTCCCCGAAACCTATAATTACATTAGTAAAATCGTGCCTGCTAAAAATAAGGCTTGACGAGAATAGCCCCCTGTAAAACCGTTGAAAGAAGTAAACATCTATATGGAGTAACTTATGTTGCGTAACCAAAGTGGAATCTCGGTATATACTGTGCTCAGTATCATCCTTTTCGTGGCCTTGGTATTCATCTTGGCTGTGCCGAATTTCTATAATCTGGATAAAGAACAGAACAGCGAAGATTGCATCAATTCTATGAAGCAAATCTGGGTGGCAACCACGGATTATATGAAGGACACCAATGCTGATTTTAACGGTGATCTTAGCCTGCTTACCAAAACCCCCAAAGTTCAGGATCCCAGAAATAAATATCTGCAAAGCGTGCCTTATTGCCCTGAAACCAGCCGCCAAAAAAGTGAATATGTGGTTTACGGTAAATATGTGGCAGAACAAATCGGCACGGAAGTCAAACACAATTTTGGCGTAATCGTGCTGTGCCCCAATATGTCCAAATTTCACAAACACATGCTGGACAAAGCCTTTTATGAAAATATGGATCCCACTCAGTTGCAGAACTATATGATTGAAGATATGGATTATATTGATAAAGAAACCGGCAGCAATGGCGCACGCAAAGACGAACTGCTGAAAAAGTATATAGAAATCTGGAAAACAGATCCGAATGCCTTCAGCAAACGCAAGGAAAACAGCACTGCCCTGAGAGCCATGCTTTTCCCTGATAAGTTTGGCGTAATCGAAGCAGAGATTTAACTTAGCCAAGCCCCCAAACCCTTAACATAAAATGAATAGCAAACAGCATCAAAACCTTTGGTGCTGTTTGTTTTTAGCGTCCCATAAGTGAGATAAACATGCAGTATCAGGAATTTCTGGATCATATTTACAAAAAATACTCCGGCAATGTAAAGCTGGAGCTTTCCCGCATGACCGGCTTGCTAAAAGACATGGGCAATCCGGAAAAGCAGCTATGTGGCTTTCATGTTGGCGGCACAAATGGCAAAGGTAGTGTTTGCGCCTCTTTGGAAGCCCTGGCTTTGGCCAACAATCAAAGCACCGCGCTGAACACTTCACCACATCTGATTAATTACACCGAACGCTTTAGGATAAACGGCCATGAGCTTGATTTCAGTGTCATTTTAAGCACTTTTCAGCATTATGAAAAACTGTTTGAAAAGTGGGACGCTTCTTTTTTTGAGATTACCACAGCCATAGCCTTCGCAATCTTTAAACAGCAGAATCCGGATGTAGCCATTATCGAAGTCGGATTGGGGGGAAGGCTGGACGCCACAAATCTTTGGACACCGGATATAATGGTTATCACAAACATCGGTCTGGATCATGTAAAAACTCTGGGCGGAACCCTGGAAATTATCGCCGGTGAGAAAGCTGGAATCATCAAAGCAGGCATCCCTGTGGTTTTGGGAGATATAGAGCCATCACCACTGGCCATAATAGAAGGAGTGGCTTTGGCCAAAAAAGCTCCGGTTTTTCGCTATGGAAAAGATTGGTTTGCCGAAATTGTCAGAGACAAGGTTAGCGGTTTAAGCTTTAACTACAGCTTTGGTACTCATCACTATAAGAGGTTACAGGCCAATCTGATGGGAGATCACCAGGCTGTGAATATCGGCTGTGCCCTTACCGCTTATCTGCTGTTCGCCCAAAAATATCAGCTTAAAGTAACAGAGGCCACAATTCGCGCTGCGCTCCAGACTATTAACTGGCAGGGGAGGATGCAGCTTCTGTCCACTGCTCCGGTAATAATCGTGGACGGAGCTCATAATGTGCATGGGATAAAGGCTTTGAAGCGTAGCTTGGATAATATTTATCCTGGCCGCAAACTGAAGTTCTTAATCTCCATTTTGGCCGATAAGGATTATAGTGAAATGATTCATTTAATCTGCGGCATGGCCGACACAGTTTACATTGCGCAAAACCAATCTGACCGTGCTGCCACAGTGGAAGCCCAATTGGCAGAAGTAAAAAAACACGGGGTGGTCTGCAAAGCTGCCGGAAATGTGGAACAAGCCTTGCAGCTTGCCCTCTCGGAGTGTTCTCCGCAGGATGTTTTGGTCGCGGGGGGATCGCTTTACACGGTTGGAGAAGTGCTGCAAGCCTATAAAGCTAATGCATAAGGAACTGGAATACTATCTGTCGCATCTACTGCCTGTGTTTCACAAGGCCGGCATTGAATGCACCAAACAAAGCGAAATTCTATACGGAGTGCAACTTCGTTTGCATAAAGACAAATACGCCAGCGTTTTAAACATTTACTATTCTGCCAAAAAAGGCATCAGCACCGTGGTGGGTGGAACCGGCAATCCCCTGAAAAAGCTGCTTTATACCCTGATCGAAGGCTACGACGAACCCATTGAGGAGACCTTCAGTTTTCACAATTGGACTTCCTGGATTGGCAGCGACGAATGCGGCAAGGGCGACTATTTTGGTGCGCCGGTTGTATGCGCCTTTGCCTACGACACCACGCTGGAAGCCGAATTTAAGCACTTGGGCATTATGGACAGCAAAAAACTGAACGAAGAACAGATTAATTTCAAAGCCCGGCATCTTTACAAACACCACTCCCCGCGCATCTCCTGTATCGTGTTGAAACCACTTAAATACAACGAGTTAATTGCAGATTTTAAGGGACAGCACAAAAACTTGAATGACCTTTTGGCTTGGCTGCACAGCACCGCTATTTTTAATTTGTTAAAAACGAGTCCCACTATGCAGGGTGTGCTGGTGGATCAATTCAGCCCTTCGCAAAAGGTGCGCAGAACCCTGTTTGAAAAGTCCTGCTCCACACCCTGTATTGAACGAACCGGCGCAGAAGCCGATCCCGCCGTGGCAGCAGCCTCCATTATCGCCCGTTATCAGTTTGTGGAAACATTCAAAGCCATGCGCCAGTTTTACCAGATGGAATTCCCCTTAGGGGCAAGCAGTGCCGTAATAACCAGCGGAAAAGCCTTTGTGCAGCGCTATGGCCTGAACCGTTTGGGCGAGGTAGCCAAACTGCATTTCAAAACCACCGAACAAGTTACCGACTCCTAAGCAAACACCTTTTTCCCACTCATCTGCCCCAGCCCTCCCTTTCTCCTAATCGCCTCAATTGGCCTCACCTTGCCCTCATAAAAGTGAGCCCAGGGTAAGAGAAAGGCTAATTGGAGGAGGCGATCAGGAGCAAGCAGGCAAATGGGAATGGTATTGGGGTTAGCAAGGGTTCCGGGTATATTGCCATTGTAGTAAGAGTCTTTGCCACTTTCGTAAGCTCTGTGGTTAACCGAAAAGCTATAAAAACTCAGCAAAGTTGTCAAAAAGTTCTTGACTAATTTCAGGGTTCTCCAAATACTGGTTTCAGAGACCTAAATAACGTATTCAGAAGGACGAAGTTATGATCCGAAACCTGCAACTGATCAAGAATCACTCGCAGCTAAAAGAGCTGGGGAGTTACCTTAAATACAGCATTCTAAAAGAGCTAATCAAAGCTCCGGCTACTTGTCAGCAGTTGGCCACCCTGTTTGACCACAGCAAACAGAAGATACATTATAACCTGTCGCAAATGGTGTCGGAAGGCTTGCTGGAGATTGTGGACGAGCCTTTTGGCAGCAACCGCGAGGTTTATTACCGTGCCACCGCCCGCAGTTACGTGCTGGATTTTGCCATAGGTTTGGATCCCAACGAGCGGATTTTGGACAATCGTGCCATAATTGGCGGCATCTTGGAGCAGGAACACCGCATCAGCCTGGAAAACATTGCAGCCAAGCTGTTGGATCAATCGCTGAAGCTGAAAAAGGGTAACAGGCTGCTGATTACCACCGGCAAATTCAATCTGCCTCTGGTGGAAAAACTGCTGTTGGAAGCGGGACGCAGGGGCATTGCCACAACCTTGATTTATCAAGATCTGGAGCAAATCAAAGCCAAGTATGAATCCTATTCCCTGGCAGCATTTCAAGCTGATTATGAAGAATTTAACCGTCAATTGAAAGGCACTGATGTATTTTTAAACTTGAATGGAGAAAGCCGCACAGTTGAGCTGCGAGACCCGGAAAAGCTAGTGCTGCGTAATCGTATGCTGGAAAAGGGCAGACAGATTATTCAGGCCAAGAAAATCCGGATTGCCATCATGCCGGGCTTGCTAAATGACACTCTTTCGGATAAAGCTATCGAAAGTGAGCTGCAATTCTGGCGCGCTTTGGACATAGATTATCCAAAATTATCCAAGCAAACCATCGAAATGTGTCAAAAATTTATTGATAAAGCTTACGTGGATCTGGAGTCCAAGGGAACAACTTTACGCTTTGAAATATCCCGGATTCTGGCAGAAAGTGGCTCTTTTGGCAGTGGACAATTCCAATCGCCGGTAATTAACCTTCCCGGCGGAGAAATTTTGATTATACCCAAACCTGAAAGCATGAATGGAACCATAAGTGCCGACCGTGCCTTTGCTTTTGGCGAAGAGATTTTAAACCCGGTGATAGAGATAAAAAATAACGAAATCTTCAATTTTTCTGCCGAGAAAAATGAGCGGCTGCTTGCCAAAGCCATTGCTGCCGGAGGTATTGATGGCCGAAAAGTTGCGCTGATCTGTCTGGGTACCAATGAAAACATTCGCATGGGCGATATTGATCATGCTTTAAAGCATAAAAGCAGCGGATTCTTAAGCGTATATTGGGGCGAGAACCGCTCTCTTGGCGGCTCTGTTTTGGGCAACCAGGAATGGTTTATCCAAGTGGAAAATCCCGGCATCAACTTTATTTAAACGAGGTTAACATGAAACAATTACTTGTTATAACCCTAATGCTCGCCTGTTTGGTCCCTGTCTTTGGCCAGTGGCTGATTGATGAGAATTTTGACAGCATTACCACCCTGCCTGCAGGCTGGATAACTTATGATGATGGGGACGGCATGATCTGGCGCAATTTGAATAACGTTAGCCATGCCCATTCCGGAACCCGCGCTGCTTTTGTGGAGAATTACTTTCCCAATCAGAATTCCGATTGGCTGATTACCCCGCAGCTTACCATCAGCAATGGGGATTCGCTGAAGTTCTATACCCGCAGTTGGACAAGCACCGAAAACCTGAAAGTGTATGTGTCCACCACCGGCACTGCCATTAACAACTTTAATACCCAAATATTGCATCTACAAAACGTAGGCACCACCTATCAGGCAGCAAGTTACAGTCTTTCTGCCTATGCCGGACAGTCAATTTACATTGGATTTTTTTGGCAGTGTACCAATTATGGCATACTGGTGGATGACATCAAGATAGGCAAACCCCTGATTATAAATGCAGAGCTCAATTTGCCCGATTCTTTCGGCTTTTTCCAGGGTGAAAACCTCAGCGTGGATTTTACCCCATTTATTACAAGCACCGATCTTACCACCACTACCATTACCTGGCAGCTCACGCAGCATATAGTGGTTAGCAATGATGCCCTTACGGTATCATTTAGCAGCCAGGATTGGCATGGCACCGAAAACCTTAGTTTTTCCATCCATGACGCCATCAGCGGGCAAACTGCAACCGATAATGTGGATGTAATTGTGGCAGCTCCACCTGTGGTGGATTTGGCTTTGCAGTCCATCAGCTCTCCCCATGCTGCCGAATTTGTCAATTCCAGTTTCACTCCCCAAGTCCAGATTCTTAATAATGGCCTCAACTTGTGGCAGGATCAAGTGAATGTGCAGCTTGTTATTACAAATTCCCTGGGGACTGTTGTGCATAGTGCCGCGGCATTCTTTGGCCAGGCCTTGCTTCCCGAAGAAACTGCCGAAGTGGTCTTCCCGGCTCTCAGTTTGCCAACAGAAGGGATTTACACTGCCGCCTTCAGCCTGGATACCCAAGATGGCAACCCCGCCAACGACAGCATTTCCAGACAGTTTAACCTTATCTTACGCATCAATGCCGGCGGACCGGACACCTTTGGATTCCGCTATATAGATAGCACCGTGGATGGCGGACCGGTATTCAATTGGATAGATATCAGCACTACAGGCACTTCCACTGTGATGTTTGGTGTAAACGCCTGGGGTGGCGATGATAATTTTAGTGAGCCAATTCCCCTTAGTTTCAATTTTCCCTTCTATGGTAGCAGCTATACAACTGCTTATGTAGATATCAACGGCGAAATCTTGCTTGCACCCAATAACTGGTATGACGAGTTTCCGGGTTTGGGCTGGGACGCCGACGGCAATATGTTCAATTATATGTATCCCATTCCGGGTTACACCCAAATGCCGGGCTTGATAGCAGCTTACTGGGACGATTTACACGCCGATCAAGGCAGCGGAGACGTCTATTTCCAAAGCTTTGGCACCAGCCCCAATCAATACACTGTAATCCAATGGCACAACGTTCGTTTCCATGCAGGCACAGGAGCTACTGCTCTGCTGGATTTTGAAGTGATCTTGCATGAAAACGGCGAAATTGTTATGCAATACAACAATGTGGCCACGGGTCAAACCGGAGCAAGCGTTCCTCACGATTATGGTGCAAGCAGCACGGTTGGCATCCAAAACGAAAGTGCTACCATTGGCCTTTGCTACTTGCGTGAAATTGTGCAGGACAATACCTATATTGGCGTGGAACCTTCCGGAAATCTGCTGTTCAACGGTCTTGCGATTAAATTCTATAGCGGAGTGGATCAACAAGCTCCTTATCTTACCCATGAAGCAGTTGGCAACACCTTTAACACATCTCCCTTGTTAACTGCCAGAGTGGTGGATTTATCGCCTCTGGCAAATGTAACCCTGCATTTCAACACTGGCCAAGGCTGGAACAGCGTAAATGGAATGCTCACCGGAAACGGTTATTACGATTTCGCCTTGCCCAATATTCCAAATGGCAACGAGTTACGCTATTATTTTCAGGCTGCTGATGAGCTTGGAAACAGCGGAACCCTACCGGCAGACGCACCTACAGATGTTTATACCTTCAATATCCTCCCCAGTGCCAATACGGAAGTGCTGATTGCCTACAGCGGAAACCAGGATTACCAGCGGATTGAACTGCCGCTATATAAAGCTCGTATGGAAGCCCTGAACATTAATTACGACGTTTACGATTGGGAAGAATATACAGATTATGCTTTCCCCAATCAGTATTCCACTGTATTGGCATACGCCTCTGTGGGTAGTAGAAATACCAAGACAGAGTATCTTTCCCAGGCTCTGATGAACTTTATGAATCTGGGCACCATTACAGAGCACAAAAATGTGTTTTTGGCATCCGATGGCTTTGCCGGTTCCCAGTATGCCACTCCAAATTCCAACACCATGTCGCAGCTGTTTAACGGGTATTTTCGCTCCAGCTACATAGCTACCGGATTGGGTGGAGGCACCAATGGTTTGGCCGGACCGGATGTGCTGAACTATCAAAACGGAACCATTCTGTGCACCCAGAATTCGCCCATTGGTATTCCCGGCAACGAATACAACGTTTATGCCAACAGCCCTGATTGCATTTTTGCCGAAGATAGCGTGCCCGATTGGTATGCAGATATGGTTCCCTATCCCGAAATTGGTGCCATCAATGCTTTTGCCTTTGAAGACGGCCCCGTAAACGGCCACGCATATTTGTATCATGGTGTGTGCGGAACCTCGGTGCAGGTGCCGACTTACCGCTCTTTCTTCCTGAGTTTTGACCTTACACAGCTTAGTAATAATGCCCAAAATGAAGAGCTTTTTGCTTCGCTTATGGCCTGGCTTGAGGTAGAGCCCTCTGCCACTGCAGATGCTACGCTGCCACCGCTAAAAAGCACTCTGCATGCCAATTACCCCAATCCCTTCAATCCCTCCACCACCATAGCCTACAGCCTGGCTGCCACAGAAAAAGTGGAACTGAGTATTTACAACCTGAAAGGGCAAAAAGTGAAAACCCTGATGAGCTCTGTGCAGATTGCGGGAAATCACAGCTTGGCTTGGAACGGCAGCGATGAAAACGGCAAGAGCGTTGGCAGCGGAATATACTTGATAAAAATGGATACCCCCACCCTCTCCACTTCCCGCAAAATAACCTTGATTAAATAGGGAGAAACAATGAAAAAAACCCTTATCTTCATCATCCTGATCCTGGCTGTATGCAGTTGCTTGAATGCCGATGACTACATCATTGGTAACGGGACAAGCTATCAGAGCAATATCCCCCTATATGGAGGCAATAATTATAGTTGGAGCAAGTTCTTCTTCACAGCAGCCGAACTCCAAGCTGCCGGTATGCCCGAAACCTTTCAAATCTCGAAGCTGGGTTTTCAATTGATAAACGGAACTTGGGATAACTACATTACCGAAAATCAGCGGATTTACATTCGGGAAAGTTACGATACTGCATATCCAACAAGTCCCACCTATGCCAATCCAGCAGGATATACTGCAGCATATAATGGAACTATTTCCTGGAGCGGCCCCGGATGGGTTTACATTACCCTAAGTAACCCTTATACTTACACATATAACAATCAACCTGGTAATCCCAATGGTATAGAAATTCTATGGGAAAACCGTGATGGCTCATCTGCTCCTAATTATCCCAGATTTGCCTATGCTTCCACAAGTAATTATAGCGCAGCACATAAGGCAGGTTCTACTTTCCCTACTTCTTCCGGACAAAGGGTAAAAACCCGCCCCAACACCTGGTTTATCACTCCAGCCACCGATATCCCAAATCCGGCAATTTGCGCTGAACCCCTGGATGGATCAGAAAATATTGATATCACTACAAATATCAGGTGGATTAGCGGGGGAGGCGACCCGGAAGATTATCTATTCTCATTATGGAAAACAGACCCCTTGCTATATTTGGAAAACAACCTGGTGACGAGCTCTACTACCTACAATCCCCTTCAAAATCTAGACTATAACACTACCTATTATTGGAGAATTATCCCCCGCAATAGCTTTGGAAACGCAGTTGCCTGTCCCACCTGGAGCTTTACTACTATTCCAGATCCTTCCATTGCGACTTTCCCCTGGTTCGAAGGCTTTGATGGCACATCCTGGCCACCAACAGATAATTGGCTGCGCAAGGGAGGAAGATTAGTTGATCCGGTTGTTTTGACAGGCAGCTCTCTGTGGCTTCAGTGCAATTGGCTGAATATAGCAGGCAACCCCGATAAAGCCGCCAAAATGGATCCATGGGGGGACATGCACGGTTGGCTGATAACTCCCTTGCTAAACGTAACTGATCCCAGCCACTACCTCATTTTCGATTTGGCATTTCTGAAATATAATCAACCGCCAACCGGAATTCCACCTACTTTGAACGGTGAAGACGACCGCTTTGCCGTGTTGATAGGCGATGGATTTACTTGGAGCACTGCAAACATCGTGCGCGAATGGAATAATAGCGGCTCTCCCTATGTGCTAAATGATATCAGCCTTTGGGGTGAACAGGTGGCCATTCCTTTAAGCGAGCACACCGGCCACATCCGCATTGCCTTTTATGCAGGCTCTACCATCGGCAACGCAGACAACGACTTTATTATCAACAATCTCTATGTGGGGCCGCTTTTATCCGAGCCCCAGGTTAGTATTGCACACAACAGCGTTTCCGGGGCTTGCATGCTCAGCTGGCTGGCCGTTTCAGGCGCAACTGGATATAAAGTGTATGGAGCCGATGATCCCAGTGGAACCTGGAATCTGTTGGGTTCTACAGCTTCTACCGCCTATTCCGAGCCCAGCACACCTGCCAAACGCTTTTACCGTGTGAAAGCAACAAATAGCCCCTAAATCCCCATAAATGTAGTCCCTTAAATATAACCGGCTGAATGGCAACATCCAGCCGGTTATTGATTTTGGGTAAGAATTCTTGCAACCCTACAGACCTTGCCTACAGACCCCATACACAAAACAACCCAAACTTGAGCTTGAGGGAGCAGTATATAGAAGAGCACGGAGTGTGCCAAACTGTTATTTTGCTATAAGATCATGCATGATAGTGTGTTACAGAAGTGTATAAATTTTCGTTTGTGGTAATATTTACCATGCCGAGGCTATTGTGTATTAACAAATAATGGATTTACAGGTTGTATTATACTTGTCGTTCCCGCGGAGGCGGGAATCCAGCCCAGAAAAAGCTCTGGAAGAGCGGCAGATAGAACAGTATTTGCTTAAATATTTATGTCATCCCTACGGGATTCTGAAAGTGCTGGATTCCCGCCTCCGTGAAAACGACAGTGTAACAGATGTCCTGATTATACAAGTATAACTGATATCTTGAATTTGTAAGTTATTTTTTTACTCGGCGAAAACTCTATTTTACTTGCTTGGCAAAACAATCTTCAGTGTTGCTATCTTCTTAAAGAGATTGGATTTATCCATCTGTAAATAAAAGGCTGCCTGCCGGATATTATAGCCATAAGCTCGCAACACATTTTCGATGTAAGCCTTTTCAAAGCTGGCAATTGCTGTCCGTAAGGAGCCGGTATCAAGGCCGTTTTGCTCGTCGTCGTTATCAATGGTAAAATCTACCACGGATAAATGGTCGTTTTTGGCAAAAACTACCGCTCTTTCAATGCAATTTTTCAATTCCCGCACATTTCCAGGCCAGTTTTGTTCACACAGCCAAGCCATGGCAAGCGGAGATATAGGTTTTGGGGGTATGTCGTTTTTGGTGCAGAAAGCTGTCATAAAATAATCTGCCAGGTCTGGAATGTCTTCTATGTGGTTGCGGAGGGGTGGAATCTTGATGTGAACGGTGTTCAAACGGTAAAACAGGTCTGCCCGAAAGCTGTTTTCCTCCATCATACCGGCCAAATCCTGGTTGCTGGCACTGATGATGCGGGTGTTTATCTTCATCACCTTCCCACCCAGCTTTTGGACTTCGCCCTCTGCTATCACACGCAGCAGTTTGGCTTGAACATCCATTGGTAACTGGCTGATTTCGTCCAAAAACAAGCTGTTGTTATCGGCAAACTCAAAATAGCCTTTGCGAGCCTTGTCTGCGCCGGTGAAAGCTCCACGTTCATAGCCAAACAGCTCTGCCTCAAACAGGTCTTTGGGGATGGAGGCGCAGTTGAGGCTAACCATATTTTTGGTAGCGTAGCGGCTGAGGCGGTGGATGGCACCGGCTGCAAGCTCTTTGCCAACCCCGGTTTCGCCGGTTATCAACACCGGACAATCAAACCTGGAGGCCTTCACAATATCGCCAAACAAGCTTTCCATGGCTGCAGATTTCCCGCGCATGCCAATGGCAGCCACCTGAAAGGCATGAACTTCCCGTTGAGCAGAAATTGTATCGGTAATCCGCTGTAGCCTGATAAGCAATTGGCTGCTTTGCAAGGGTTTTTCGATAAAATCTATCGCTCCGTTTTTTATGGCCAAAACAGCATCGGGAATGTGCCCGCTACCGGAGATCATCAGAACCGGTAAATTGGGATGGTGCTCGTGCACTTCGCTTAAGACCTCAAAACCATCATGTAAAGCGGGAAAACACATGTCCAGCATCATAATATCATGTTTACTATTACGCAAGTGCTCATAGGCAGCTTCCACTCCCGCAGCAGTTTCCACTTTGTATCCGGCATTTTCCAAAAGCTGTGTGGTCAGTTTCAAGAAAATGAGGTCATCGTCTGCCAACAAAATACGAAATCTATCCATCGGGTGATCCTTTCAGCCAGAATGACACCACGGTTCCAACTCCTTCTTCACTATGGATATCCATCAGCCCTCCCATGGAATCAATTATCTTTTTGGTTTCGGGAATGCCGATACCGGTTCCGGATTGGTTGGTGGTAAAGAATGGTTTCCAGATGTCTTCCAAGTATTTTGCAGGAATACCCTTGCCGCTGTCTTCAATTTCCACCAGCACCCGCAGCTGCCCTTGAGGCGAGGCTTTTACAGGGAATTCTTTTATGGTTACGTGCAGGGTTCCGCCTTCGGGCATGGCTTCCAAGGCATTATTGACAGTATTTAACATAGCTTCTTCAAAGCGGATAGGCTCTATGAAGGCAGAAAAGGATTGTAGGTTCCAGCTTTTTATCAGATGAACGTTTTCCGCCAGCTTTACTCTGGACAGGCAATGCTCTATCGAGGGGACGATGTCCTGCAGCTTTAAATCGTAATCTTTCAGTTCCGTAAAGCGCTGGAAGGCATGGGTAAAGACCCTCACCTTCTCTATCTCGTCTTTTATAATCTGATAGTATTCCAGGCGTCCTGCATCCTTGTCGCTGGAAAGGGCTTCCAAACACAGGATGATATTGGTGATGTGCCTGCGGACATGGTGCGAAAGCCTACGGGCTATATCTGCCCATTGCATCTTATCGGCTGTTGCATCGCTGTCATTATCCAAGGGGTATAGGCCGATAAGATACCTGCTGCGTAACACACTTAGTTTCATAATGTTTATTTGATACTTAGTGTCATTGCCTTCAAAACCGAGACTACTGACGATGGTATTCTGTTTTATCTTGCTCCTAATTTGAGTTAAAATGGCACTATAAACTTTGGGACAGCACAAGGACAGCCTTTTGCACTCTGGAGAAGGCGAGTTTTCTAACATGTGCATCGCCTTCAAATTCCTGAAGATAATCTTGTCTGCTCCGGAAACCACTATCATAGCCTCGCCCAGCGTATTGGCAAAGATGAACGACACCTTCATGCGTTGCCGGCCGTGATAGTATTGGAGAGGAATTATCAGCAGCAGTAACAGAGTGAGGTATCCAATATTATGCTTTCCGGCATTGTAAACCAGGGTAAAGAGGGGCAGATGCTTATATTGATAATAGCGGATTTCTCTGCCACTGCCTATTGCTACATAGGGTTTATTCTCAAAGCCGGTTCGAACTATTTTTATCCCAAAAACAGCTTCTTCGGGAAAGGGATTTTTAAGGCGGGTGCGGCGATGATACTTGGAATCAATAACTTCCAAATAATCATCATCGGTCTGCAGAATAAGCTCTTTATTGCCATCCCCATCCAAGTCTCCAATTTGCCAAATTTGTTTTACAAACGCCTTGTAGCTATGATTAACCAGATTCAAATCTTCATCCAGCACCAGCAGTCCCAGGGTTTTATCTACCAAAAACAAATAATTCTCATGTGTACAACACATCTGTTGCAGATATTCCGGGTTCTGATAGCGTTCCAGAGTAGATGAAAACTTGAAGGTTTTGTTCACTACTAATTTGCTGCCATTCCAACTGAACACCGAAACAGCATTGTGATTGTTTTCGCTTCCCCAGGTGCTGTTCACAGCATAAATCTCTATTTTGCCATCCTGATCCTGATCAATACTATTCAAATGCACCTGGCCATAGCTTTTAAACAGATTCTGCTTGTCCAACTCTTCGCCGGAAGTGGAAAGCACTATTACCCAGCCGCCGGCATCATCCAGGCCGTTAATTACCTTGGAAGTGTTTTTAAACGCAGAATTAGAGATGACAAGTTCTTTACTGCCATTGCCGTCAAAATCGTCCCAAAGAACGGAATTCGGATTGCAGGGCATATCATAACGCCATTTTATCTTTCCGCTCTCAAAATCAAACAAAATCAAACCCCGGGGATTTGCCGTAAACCCATCCACAGCTTTACAGAGAAGGTCTTTTTTGCCATCGGCATCAATATCAGCCAAAATCACAGGGGCTAACTGACCAAAATACTCATAATCCGGCCGGCCCATGCCATAGTCCGAGCGGTTTAGCGATTCAAATTTCTTAGTTTCACGCTGCAAAGGAACCTGCCAGGTGTATTTGATGGCGTCCAGATAAATCCGTTGCTCATCATTGTAACTGTAAAACAACCACCGGTCGTTTGTAGCACTATCTTGCAGAACGTAGTGATTGCGAATAACGTTTGCTAAAGTGGTTTGAGATATAACCTTACCCTTCAGATCCAGGACATACATGCTGTGAATTTTGGGAAACTGAGTGTCTGTGGAGATTAAATAGTCCGCTTCGTCGCCTTTCAAATCTGCAAAAATCCAGGCATTAACTTTTGTGTCATGACGATTTGCCTTCACCAATTCCAATTCATGCGTATCTATCCTATTCCCAAGCCGGCATCCTCCAACCAGCAGCAGGCAAAAAAGCAGCAGTAAATGGGCTTTTTTCATGTATCTCCCCCAAGAAAAAAGTTATCGTACACATCTTTGTAAGATACATTTTTCTTGTCAAGCAGAAACATTTTGCGTTACCATTCCTCTTACTTGCATTGCCATATCATTCCCATATCATTCTCAATATTATTGGGAATGAGATGGGAATGATATGGGAATGCTTATAAGTGAGTGCAGACAAAACCTGAGTGAGGAAAGATTGTAGCTCATAAGAAATAGTAGTGTTTAAACGAGTCACCTGTTCTATGATCTGGACATCCTTTTCCTGAACAAATCACCGTTGTCGTTCCCGCGGAGGCGGGAATCCAGCCCTTTGATTAGTATTGGAAGAACGACATATAATTGTCTGGCAACATATTATGTGTCATCCCTAAGGGATTTTTACAGGGCTGGATTCCCGCCTCCGCGGGAACGACAACCAGTTTCTTACCTAAAAAACCGAGGTCTCATTCAAACACGTTTTACTTATTTTAAGCAAATTATCCGTGTTAATCCGTTAAATCTGTTAAATCCGTGTAACTATTCCGTCCAAT
>DIXL01000002.1:0-28113 GCA_002428685.1 Cloacimonetes bacterium UBA6081
CGTTACACTATTGCGGGAAGGCAGGATATAATTAACCGCATTCACAGCATTTGTTCCTTATTCCACGCTTCCAACTACATCCTAATGCTCTATCACAAGTATCCTTTCCCTTACCTTGCTCTTTAAAAAGTAAGACCAAGGCAAGCGAAAGGATTCTTGAGATAAAGAGTTGATATGTGGGGAGAAGAACCGTGTCAAAGGCAAGTTTTGGGTTTAATTATGATTGACAGAAAGAGAAGGCAGAATTTTATGACCTCGATCGTGCGGAGATGTGTCCGAGTTGGCTGAAGGAGCACGATTGGAAATCGTGTAAACGTGCGAGCGTTTCTAGGGTTCGAATCCCTACATCTCCGCCACTTTTTACCTCAGTAACCTTCTGGGTGTAAAAACAAGGAGTTTTTCATGACTAAAAACAAAACGCTGCTTATCGGTTGCATAATTTTTCCCGTCATTCTAATAATAGGCTTTATCATTGGCTTTGTAAGCACTTTTGGCTCTGGTTTCAGCAGTAAAACCAAGGTTCCCGATTCTGCCTGGCTTCGCTTAAATCCCACTGCCATGATTGGTGATTACAACGAATACGACACTCCCAAATGGCTGGGTTCCAGTGCAATAAGTGCCAACGAACTGATTGCCAAAATTGAGGCTGCCAAAAGCGATAAACGCATTAAAGGCATGCTGATAGAGCCGGGTTTTATTCAAACCAACTACCCCACCTTAGCCGAAATTGGTTTGGCAATAGAAAGCTTTAAACAGAGCGGCAAACCTGTGGTGGCTTTTGGCACCTACCTATCTCAAGGCGATTATTTATTAGCCTCCTTTGCCAAGCAGATTTATCTGGAGCCATCCGCTTCTGCCGGTCTGCTATTAGAAGGCGTTTCGGCCAATGTGATGTTTTACAAGGAGTTGCTTGCCAAGCTGGGAATCAAAATGCACATCTTGCAATCGGGTGCTTACAAGGGAGCCGGAGAGCCTTACAGTCAAACCGAATTTAGCCCCGGAACCAGAGAAAACATAGATGCAATGCTGCTTGCCCGTTATCAGATTTTACAAACAGCCATCGCGAAACGCAGAAACCTTGATCCAAACAAGGTTACGGAACTTTTTGAAAAGCGTGAAGACTTCTTTTTGAGTGCTGAAAATGCCAAAGACTGGGGCTTGATAGACTTCGCCATGGGGCGTGAAGCCATGCTGACCCAGCTAAAGATTGAAGATGACCAGCTTATCTCCATAGCCGACTACAGGATCAGCGAGCCCAAACCCAGCGGCAACAAAATTGCCGTGGTGTATCTATCCGGAAACATATCCCCTGCTGCAAACAGCGAGTTTGGCAGCCAGGGAATAATCAGTGCTGTCAAGGTAAAAAAGCTTGTGAAAGCCATCCTGGACGACAAGAACATTAAGGCTGCGGTTATTCGGGTCAACAGCCCCGGGGGCAGTGCCCTGGAATCTGAACTGATTTATCAGCAATTGTTAAAGCTGAAGCAGCAGATGCCGGTGGTTATATCCATGGGTGGAGTGGCAGCTTCGGGAGGATATTACATTTCCTGCGCCGGAGATTACATTATTGCCGATGAAGCCACCATCACAGGTTCTATTGGCGTAATCGGCCTGATCCCTGAAACTGTGGAGCTTGGCAAAAAACTTGGCTTGCGTAGCCAAACCTTGAAACATGGCAAATATGCCGGAGCATTTAACCTTTTCCAAAGCTTTGATCCCCAGTTGTTAGAGTCCCTACGGCGCAGTTCCACAGGCACTTACAACGAGTTTAAAAGCAGAGTCATTACTGCCCGAAAGTATGAACCAGGTGCAATAGATTCCGTGGCTGAAGGACGTGTTTTTAGCGCGGTAAAAGCCAAACAGAACCGCTTGATAGACGAAATTGGCACTCTGCAGGTTGCCATTAACAAAGCTACGGCTTTAGCCAGACTTAGCAGCCCTGCGGTGCAAAACTTTCCCACAAAAACAAGTTTTTGGGAAGTTTTACGAGATTCGGACATAATGAAAATGAAACAAGCAATCATGCTTTTCAGCGATCCGGCAGCTCAATTGGAACGCAGCATCAAACAAATTCCCGCCACAGGAGAGTGGCAATACTTTATGCCTTACAAATTGGACTAAAATGAAAAAAGACAGCTTTAACACCGAAATTATCGTAAACGTGCACCCCCTGGAAAAGCGGGTAGCCGTTCTGGAAGATAACCGTCTTGTGGAGCTCTTTGTAGAGCGTCGCGACAAGCAAAACCCTGTAGGGAACATCTACAAAGGCATCGTAAAAGATGTGCTGCCCGGTATGGGTGCCGCCTTTATCGAAATTGGCCTGGAACGCACTGCGTTTCTGCATTACAGCGATATTGTGATGGATTTTTTGGACGTGTTTGAAAACGAAAAACCCAGACAACGCACCAACCCGGATGACTCATCCCAAATTGGCAAATTGCTAAAACCTGGGCAGGAAATTGTGGTGCAAGTGCACAAAGGGCCCATCGGTTCAAAGGGAGCCAGGCTTACAGGCCAGATCAGCATCCCCGGAAAATACCTGGTGCTGTTTCCCAACAAGAACAAGATTGCCATCAGCCGCAAAATTTATGCCCAAAACGAACGCACCCGCATCCGTAACATTTTGAGTGGGTTAAAAGACCCCTCTTATGGCCTGATCGTGCGCACCGAAGCAGAAGGCTGCGACGAAGANNGTGTTTGAAGAAAATGCTTTGGA
Organism: Cloacimonetes bacterium UBA6081; assembly: GCA_002428685.1. Lineage (GTDB taxonomy): Bacteria > Cloacimonadota > Cloacimonadia > Cloacimonadales > Cloacimonadaceae > Cloacimonas. The sequence continues at coordinate 2,717 of DIXL01000002.1, forward strand.
GAACTACCTGATCCGCGACCTCTTTGGCGAGCACGTGGATAGACTGGTGATAGATGATAAGGGCTTTGCCCGCAGCATTGTATCGCAATTGGAAGATATCTCCCCGGAACTGATTGAATACGTGGAAGTTTACAAAGAAGACTCCCCCATTTTTGACGCCTGGGCCATTGAGAAAAAGATAGAAACTGTGTTTCACAGCCGCATTTATCTGCCCAGCGGCGGAAACATCAAAATTGAACAAACCGAAGCCCTGGTTGCCATTGATATCAACACCGGCAGCTTTACGGGAAAATCGCACTACGACGAAACTGTGCGCAAAACCAATCTGGAAGCAGCGGCCGAATGTGCCCGTCAAATCCGCCTGAGAGACCTTTCCGGAGTCATTGTGATAGATTTTATCGATATGGTGGATGAGCGGCATAAGAGCGAAGTGCTGGAAATGCTAAAAAAAGGCCTGCGTCGCGATCGCGCTAAAAACAAGGTTTATTCCTTTACCGAGCTTGGCTTGGTGGAAGTTACCCGGAAACGCATGCGCAGCACTCTGATAGCCAACTTTTCCGATCCCTGTCCCTTCTGCAATGGCAGCGGCCGCATTATCAGCAAGGATGCTGTAACCATGCGCATTTACCGCTGGCTGAACCGTAGTGATTACTTTATCAAAGGCAAAACTCTGCGCATCGTGGTCCATCCCGATTTGCTAAGCCATATCCGCCAGCATAACGAGGATTTTGTCTCTTACAAAGACCAGATAGAGTTTATCTCCGATTCCACCATCAGGGTAGATCATTTCAGGATTTTACAGCTTCCGGGCATGGAGGACATCACAGCCAAGTTTTCGTAATCTTTTCTTGGACAGCAAAGCATAAGGTTATAATCAAACTTGAGTCATGTCAAGCCTGCTGTGATCTGTCGTTCCCGCGGAGGCGGGATTCCAGCCCAGAAAAAGCTCTGGAAGAGCGGCAGATGGGACTGTATTTCCCCCAACATTTTGTGTCATCCCTACAGGATTATCAGGGGCTGGATTCCCGCCTCCGCGGGAAAGACAGTGTCGTAACGGCATATGAAACTTGCCACGACAATAGACAATGCTTCAGTTGTTTATGGATACACCAAAGTGCAGGGAGCAGCCAACTTTATCCAGTATGCCTTGCCGGGTTCCATAATACTTAAAGTGCCTCCTGAAGAGGGTGTCCAACTGGCAGACATGCTTTTCACTTCCAGAACATGGCCAATTATTCCCGCAAGGGCTGTGCTGATGGGCATAGCTGCATCAGGGACATAAGAAACCAGATTCCAGCCAGCAGCCAATGCTTGGGAATGGTTGCTAACAAGCAGCAATGAACCCTGAACGTTCAGAGTTTGGGAACTGCTGTTATTAACCCAATATCCCCTGGCACTTTGCAGAGATGGCAGAGTGTTGTAGTGACTTGCCATGGCAGGTGCATAGGTTTGGCTGTTATTCTTAATCTGCTGTAGATTGCTGCCAAACACACTTGCATAGTTATTCGTGCCCAGATCAATATTGAAGCTAAGTAAATTCCAGCCCGGCTGCAAATTAATGCTTTGGTAATGAGGAAGCTCACCCATAATAACGTTAAGCGGAGTTTTGGTGTTGGCATTTACCACTACGCCGCTAATCACCTTGTCGGGATAGCCACTGGCCGAAACGGTCAGATTATAGGTTCCGGGGCTTAAGTAACGGTAAAAATCGCCATTGGCAGGATCGGTGATCACGGTGGAATAGCTGTTGTCATGGCCGCTGATGGAGATTGTGGCATTAAGCGGCACTCCATAAGGATCGGTAACAACGCCGTGAACGCCATATAGCCCCTGCTCCAAAAAGGAAAGCATGGCATCATAGTTATAATTCCAATAGTTTGGCAGGGTGGAAGCTGCGGGCATTTTGGTGGTGGAGATTTCCAAGGTTACTTCGCGGCAATGCGCAGTGTAATTCATCCAATCCTGCCTGCCGCCGCTAATTACATACCAGGCAGCACCATTTGTGATACCGCTGGAGGCGACACTGGTAAAATAACCTGCAGGGCCATTGGCCTTCACGCTGTTGGCATAAACCAGAGAGGTGGAAATCCACCAGTTATTGTCCGGATGAAGGCTGTAAGTATAATCCCAGGGATAGTTTACAACCTCTGCCCCACCATGGAAATTGGCAGCCAGCACAAAGTGGTGATTGTTGGCCAGATTCATCATTAAGGAGGTTTCGGTTTGCAGGGGCTGGCCGCTGTATTGATTACCACTGGGATCGGGGAAATTGCGGTTGAGGTCGTAACCATTGTAATTATAGCGTCTGGCACTGGCCACGGTGCTATTCCCGCCATAATAGGTGCCATCGGGATTCACATTGGGGCAAATCCATAGCTCGGAGTTGTTTACGATGTTGGTAAGACGCGGGGCGCTTCCATAGCCGCTAAGCAAGGTGTCTATCAAACGCAGCAAGAGGATAAAGCCGGTTGTTTCGTCGCCGTGAATGGTGCCGCTATACATCAGTTCCGGCTCTGCCTCGTGAGTGCCCACATTATCGGAGATTTTGGCATACAAAATCTTGCGTCCGTTTACAGTGGTTCCGGCATCCACAATCTGGCAAAGATCTGGATAGCTGGCAGCAAAAGCATTCATGGTAGCCACATAGGCATCGTAGGTGGGATAGCTATCCCAAAGCCTGGTTTGCTGCACGGAGGTGCTCATCAAGGGCGTAATCAAACTGGCAGGAGAAGGCAGGAGCCGGGTTTTGTAACCAAGCTCCTGAAATGCTTTCCACTCTTCATCATTGGCATAAGCATAGGCCCAGTTGCCTTTGATGTTGTCTATGGAGATGATCTTAGTAAGGTTTTTCAGCTCGGCTTTGTTAAGCAATTCGAACTGGAAGTAATACTGGTTCCACTCTTTTGCAGTAGTGGCGGACGTCCCGTCTGCCGCATAGGTACACAGGGCAAAGGTTAGAAGCAGCAGGATTATTAGCTGTCTATTCATTTGTTACTCTTTGTAGGGTTGCTCTGTTCCGCTACAACCTTATAAAACATCATGGATACAGGGCTGCTGATATCCCAATAGAGAGCAGTGGTGGAACCAAGCAAGCTGTAAGTTCCATAAGGCTCGCTGCAGTAATAAACCTTGTAGTTATTGGCATATTGCACAGCGTTCCAAGTGATTCTGGCTCCGCTGCCGCTATTGGTAATCGCCACGCTTGGGGCTGCAATCACAATATTCAGCGTGCCATTCAAAGGCACAGGCGTAGTGGTTCCATAGCTTGCGCCAGTTGCCATGGGCATAGTATCCGGAATGGGATAGATGGTGTCCGAAGCATAGGAATAAATCTTGAAGCCAACCGTTTCTCCGGAGGACGCAAGGTTTACCACTATTGTGGCATAGGCTGCGCTGCGGTCTAAAACTACTATGTTACCTGTGCCGCGGCATTCGTTACCCACAAAGGCTGCTATTACGTCATTCAACTGTGCCGGAATACCATCGATGGTTACCCTGGCATAAAGGGTGGCAGGATTATTGGGGTAAACCACAGGGTTCCAGTCCGGAGTATTTACTGGGTTTACAGTTATCGTAACGTTGTCGTATGTGGTTATGGTGCCGTCAAATACGCCAAAAGTTATCACTTCGCTGCCTACCCAATTCTGAGCTGCAGTAAAGGTAACGCTATAGCCCGCAATATTAACCAGGACATGGGTGTTGCCACTATAGGATAGGGTCAATGGATCGCTATCCGCATCGCTGAGGTAGCCGGCAAAGCTTTGCTCCAGGCTGCCGTTTTTGTCAAAACTGAAGCCAGCCGGCAGGTTTATTTGCGGGGCATGATTGCCAACTGCTACATCCATCAGGATTTGAACCGTTTCAATGGGATGGATGGGATCGTTGCTGTTGATGCTTAGCATGGCTTCATACAAGCCTTCCGCCATGCCGGTGGAGGAGAAATAACCGGTGATGGTTTGATTTGCTCCGGCTGCAATGGTTCCGCTCATAGGGCTGGCACTGAACCATTCTACTTCTCTGGTTAAATCCATCGAATCTTTTCTAAACCGATTGGGGCTGCGGACTTCTGTTAAAGCAATTGAGTAGTTCAATTCTCCCACACCGGTATTGCTGATGGTGAAGCTGTCGCTGTAGTCTTCATCTTCTGCCAGGCTTGCGGTAAGCTGGTCTACGTCCACTGCTATGATTGGAGAATTGTAACCAGTTCCAGTAACAGTGAGGTTCACTGTTGCCGAATTTGCTGCGTTGCTGCTGATTGCTACATTGCCATTGTAACTGATGGCAGCGGTAGGAGCAAAAGTGAGATTATAGGTTTTGCTAGCACCGGCTATTACACTGAAGCTGAGTGTGTTGCGGACTGCTTTTAGCCGTTCGGAAAGACCCAAGCCAGTTTCACGGGCGGACAGGGCAACTGTGTATCCAGCGGGAGTGGTGATAGAGCCAGACAGGAGTTGGCTTCCAGTATTTTGGATTGTGAATTGGCTTACACTCGTCAAACCAACAGCTACGTTTCCGTAAGTAAGATTCGATGGGTTGGCAATAATCAGAGGCCCTGTGGCAGATGAGGCAACTCCAAACCTTATATTGGGACGGTATGAGGACGTTGAGCCCTCTGTAAAGACGTTGGTTTGGTCCACTGTATCACTTTGGATAAATCGGTAGCCGCTGGTAACAGTAGTGTATTGTGTGGTTCCGGATTGCGTGTATGAACCAATCAGCCCAAAAGCGGTGTCGATCACAATATTACTGGTTCCATTCCAGGTGAACGGAGTTGAAAGGGTTAGCATATTGTATCCGGTTGCTGAGGGTTGAAATGAAGTAGGGCCATAAACCATCGTCAATCCAGAAGCAGCGATCCAACTTGCTACATTTGTGGAGGTGGTATGTCCCATTCGCACAATAAAATTGGGCATAGCTAAAGTGGGAAGCCCAGTTACATTAAAGCCTATGTGAGTGATGCTAATAGGGCCGGTAATACCTGCGGCTGTAAATTCCGAGGCCAGATATACAGATTGCCCATGCAAACTCTGATAATAAACGTTAATCGGGCTGGCAGTAGTGTTTCCACTACTGGATGTCCCAGTTCCGATAATCACAAAATCGGTAGCAGTTGGAGTAGCTGTTACAGTCGGGGTAGCTGCGGATTCTCCTTCATTGTAAATTGCCTTAAGGTAATAGCTGTAGGTTGTGCCATTGGTAACAGTGGCATCTGAATAACTTAGTCCAGCTATCGTTGCCAGAAAGGTGCTGTTCTTATATAGTTTATATCCTGCCGGAGTTCCAAATGCAGGAGCTTGCCAGGCAAGGTTGACAAATGAATTTCCGGGGATAGCAGTCAAATTTTGCGGAGGATAGTAGGCATAGAGGTTTGTGGAAGCAGGGAAGATGATGTTATCTATCCAGGCACAGTTACTGCCATTATCCACGCTGTCATCCTTCATGTATTCCCATTTTAGCACGCGGGTTCCAGCGGCTAAGGCATATGAAGCCTGAGTCCAGTCAACCGTTCCGCTCCATGAACCCTGTTGCACTCCATCCACGTAAAACTTCAAGTAGTCATATCCAGATTCGGAAGATACTTTATAGTAGAAAGTAACATTTCCGCCGGTAGTTAGAATTCTGGTGGTTTCTAGCGTAGTGCTTTGGCTATGGGTAATAGCTCCGCTTTTTGCAGCATAGGTTCCGGCATAAGCTCCGATATTCACAATAGTCCAGGAGACGCTGCTTTGAATCCAGGGGAAGCTGCTGAAGTTACCTGTTTCAAAATCCTCTATGATAATTCCAACCGTTGAGGTTTCGGCTTTTGTAGCAGTAAAAGCTCCGGCTGAGGCATTAAAAGTCAGGTTTGCCACAGTGCCAATAGTCATGTTGGCAGCGGCTGTAATGCTAAAGCTTAGGTTTGTGCTTCCAGAGGCAGCAATTGCGGCAAAACCGGCAGTTCCGGTATTTACCGTTATGCCGGAAGTAACACAGCTTAGGGTGGCAGAGCCTGTGGGTGAAGTAGCTGCTCCGCCATTGGTTATAGGCATGGTAATTGTAACCGTTTCACCGGGATCAAGACGGCCGTTGTTGTTACCGGGGGCAGGATCGGAAATAGTCATATTCCCAAAAGCCAGAGCAGGAGCATTCAGCGTTTTGCTGAAGTTGTGTACCCAGGGAGTATTGCCTGTCATGGTCATAGTGATGGTAAAATTAGCCACCACGCCATTGGCAACGTTATTGGCAATCGAGATAGCATAGGCATTATCAGCAGTGCTTGTAGCACCGGCAGCCAGGCTGGCAATGGTGTGGTTGCCATCGGTGATTGTTACGCCGGATGTGGAACAAGTAAGCACGGCACTTACGTTGGTAGCTGCATTCACTCCTTCATTCTTGAAGGTAACATCAAAGTAGCCGCTTTCGTTATAGTCGGGCTGATCGTTATTGGCATCGTCATAAACTGCTGCATCTACGGACATATAGGGTCCGCTGGCAGCTATCACAGTGATGTCGGCCATCAAAGTGATCTTGTTCTGGGCTGTGATTACCAGTTTGGCTGTGCCGACTGTTGTGAAAGGAGTTATAGTAAGCGTAAGGCTTCCGGCAGCATTTGCAATGCCGGTTCCGTAGGTTGTGCCGTTCAGGGAAAGCGCAATTCTGGAATAAGGCCCAGCATTCGTTACAGCATACGTGGTATTGCCAAGCATGATCTGAGTGGGGTAACTTGCGCTATTGGCTGTAGGAACACGCATATAGGGCATCAGAGAAGGATCACCCATGATGGAATAAATCTCCCAGTAATAAGGCTTTCTACCGCTGGAGCTTTGTTCCACAGCACTGTTTCCCATCACATTCATTTCGCCAACAGTTGTAGCCCAATTGGTTTGAGCTTCACTGTGGGTATGGAACATGGCGTCGTAAGCTCCAAGCGTGGTAGAGCTGTAGGCATGAGCAGCGGCCTGGATGGGCGTTTTATAGCCAATGCCCCACCAGTAATCTTCGTCCCAATAGCTGTTATTGGTAGCACCAATATAAACCACACCGCCGGCATTAGCTTTGCGGATAATGGATTCACCAAAGCAAGTGCCTGTGGTAAACTGGTTGGTAACGCAGCAATTGCCTACCATCACTCCGTATTTGTTGGTATTGGTCATGGCGTTTACATCGTTAACGGTAAAAGTAGGATCTGCCCATGAGGTAGTGCTGCCATGCGCAGTATAGTTCATGTAACCGCGTCCTTCGTTGGCGTTGGCTATAATGGCGGCATCACTGGTTTCGGAAGCGGGATACAGGTAGGTGTTGGAAGTTAAGCCATTGGTACTGTTAAAGTAATGTGTAGTGCCATAGTTTATCTGTCCATTTCCATAGGTGGGAGCGTAAGAAGCATCCGCACCGGCAATCATCACAACCTTACCCAGATAGCTAAGGTCGGGCATTTGGGTCTTCTGGAAGGTAATAGTTTTATTCACTATATTGGTAAGTTCTGTTGCGCTGGCCACGGAAAAGCGTCCGTAATAAATTTCCGGTAAATAATCCGTTCCCAGCAAGCGCACATAGGTTAAATCCGTTGGGTGCGATCCCGAAACACCGGTATTGGCAATAATATTATCGCCACTGGTGGAAGTATCTCCCACAATTAATAGATAGGTAGGGGCTGGATTTTCGGCAGTGGCAGCACTCCATACTCCCTGCATATAAGTAAGTATTGCGGCAGTGGTATTGTCAACTGTTCCTTCGGTGCCAACTGTGGTTACGGTTACGCCAAAGCCCTGTTGCTTCTTCCAATCCACAAAAGGCTGAAGTTCGTCGGTATAGTTTGGCGGGCAGAGAATAAGCATCTTGGTGGGATAGCGGTTCATATTCAGCCGTTCATCTGTGCGCCAGTTATAGAATGTTTTGGCATAAAGCTGGTCATATTCAAAAGAGCCGGTTTTGGCCATCAAAGCCTCTGTGGCTGCCAGATCGGGATTGATAAACTTCACCTGAATATAGGCTTCGCTCATCACTTGCAGTTCACCGCTTACCGGATTGTAGCCAAGCGGCTCGTAATCAAAGCGATAAACACGAACTCCGCGCATGATGCCAACCTCTTCTACCTTGAACAAATCTCCACCCGCAAACTCGTTGCGGCTGTAAACATCGGCTTTCAGTTGAAAGGGAATCAGCTCGGGATTATCGCTTTTTGATACCGATTCCTGAGCCGGGATAAGGCGATTCTTTAGCTGAGAATCGGCTTTATTTATCACTAAACTGTTGCGGCTTATTAGTTCAAATTGCACTTCCGCGCCTAAGGGCACAGAGATTAACTTGCTGAAAACCGGAAGCTTGGGCTCACCGATTCTACCAGAATATCCAAAACCCTCGATGCTTATCTGATCAAAGATTCCTGCCCGGGTTTGAACCTCTTCCAAGGTATAATCTTGAAGCTTAAAATGTAAATCAAAACCAGAATCCGTGTTGTTCAAGAGCTGAACTTCGTTTCCATTTGCCGAAAAATTCACTTTGCTGGCATTGGTAGCAAAGTTAAGAGTTGTTAGCGACACTATAGCTAAAAGCAATAGGATCAAGCGAATACGGCTGTCATTCATTAGTTCTCCTGTTATATTCTATTTCTATCTCGTTATAAAGCAAAATGCATTCCTTAATTATCTTTTTCATCGTCCTCATTAGCATTCCCATAGCATTCCCATAGCATTCTCAATATTATTGGGAATGCTATGGGAATGCTATGGGAATGCTAATATGTAAGGGTTAATCTTTCATACGGCGAAAGTCCCGCATGCTAATCAGAGAGGCTGCTCCCAGAAAACCGGCAGCCACCACGAACACAGCGGTGATGTTAAAAATCTTTAGCAAGGCAAAACCCAGCACTGGGGCAATCAAACCCCTGATCCCCGTCATGGTTACATGGACGCTTTGATACATGGAGGCGTCTTCCTTGCCCGCAAAGAAAATGGAGGACATATTCCAGGCTACATTCACAGCCGCCATCGCAATCCCAAAAATGAAATAGGCTATGAACACAATCACCACAGGCAAAACGCTTTCTCCCGCCCATAGCGAAGACACTACAAACAGCAAGGGAAACACCATCAACAGGGCAAAACTGCGGCTGATGAACTTGAAAGGGTGCATGCGGTCGTGAATTTTGCCTATTACCGGCGAAAGCAAAAGCGAGCCAACCTGCGATAGCACGCCTTTTGCCAGAAAGTTGTTGGTGTAGCTAAGATGCAGCTTATCAACCAGATAGATGGGGATTATCGGCTGCATCATAATAAAGCCCATGCCATAGATGGAAAAACTGCGTTCAAAGGCGGCAAAAGGTTTGTTCTCTTTCAATAGTTTGAACGTGCGGCGTAGGGGGTCTAAAAGCTGCTGCCGGAAAGGAATTCGGGCGCAGTCCCTGGGGCCAATCGGTTCCTGAATGCGGATCATGGAAAGCACCGCACAACTGCAAAAACCGGCTAAGCCCGTGGCGACAAGAATCCAGCGGAAGCTTTGCTCCTGGATGTCCAAAAGTCTTCCCGCCATAAAAGTTACCACTATCGAAACCACCATGCCCAAACTGATGGTGTAACCAAAAACTTTGGCACGGCGAGTGGAATTTATATTCTTTTGAAAGATGCTGTTTTGCGCCGGAATCAGCAGTGAATTAGCCGAAAAAACCAACCCCAGCAGCACCAGGTATTCATTCATCGTCCCCAACCAGATGGCATAAACCAAACTTAAACGGCCTACTATTCCGGCCAGCAGAAACCAGCGGGCTTTATGGCAGCTTTGCTCAAAAATCCTGCCCCACCAGATGGAAAGAAGATTGGAAATTGGCCCGATCATCGTCATCAGCATCAGTTGCCAATCCTGGGCATGCAAAGCCTTGCGGGCAATGATGTCCTGCGTTTGGTTCAAACTTTGCACCACGCCATTGAATAAAGCGGCAATCAGTAGCAGGATGGTGCTTTGTTTCTCGCTGGGGCTTAATGACTTTAAATTCAAGCAAAACTCCTTGGGGAAAAAACAGTTTTTTTATAGCCGGATTTCCTGTCAATGGCTGTTTACACTTCCGGTTTTAATGCAAAACGAGCATTATGTTACCGGATAAATTGGGGTAAGCAGATAGACTTCAGTTGCAGTTATGAACAGGGAGTCACTCTCGTTTTGCATCAAAACTGTCTTCAGTTGCAATTATGAACAGGGAGTCGCTCTCGTTTAACATCAAAACTACTTTCAGCTCTTATTAGCTTAATCCAAAGAATCTGCAAGTACCCCGAAAGAAACCATTTGACACAAAGTTCAATTCCCATAGTTTGTTATGAAAGAATAAAGAGGAAGAAAAAATGAAGATTAAGATGACGAGAGACTTCATCCAAAAGCTGCCCAAGACGGATTTGCATGTGCATTTGGATGGCAGTGTGCGGATTGAAACTATTATAGACTTGGCTAAAAAGAACAACATAAAGCTGCCTACCCTGGATGCAGCAGAACTGCGAAAACTGATAGTGTGCGGCGATAAAACCGAGAGTTTGGAAGACTACCTGCGTGGATTTCACATTGTGAATCTGGTGTTGCAGGATAAAGAAGGCCTCAAACGTGCCGCTTATGAGTTGGCCGAAGATGCCGCCAAAGAAAATGTGCGCTATATGGAAGTGCGCTATTCGCCAATCTTACATACCGATCAGGGATTGAAGCTGACCGAAATTTCGCAGGCTGTGATAGATGGACTGAAGCATGCAGAGCGGGATTTCAGCATAAAAACCGGAGTGATTATCTGTGGAATCCGCAATATGGATCCCACCACTTCTTTAAAATTGGCCGAACTGGCCATAGCCTTTAAAAACAAGGGTGTAATAGGCTTTGACCTGGCGGGTGGAGAATATAATCACCCCGCCAAAGACCATAAAGAAGCCTTTGATTTGGCCTTACGCAACAATTTGAACATCACCATCCATGCCGGTGAAGCCTATGGCCCCGAAAGTATTCATCAGGCTTTGCACTATTGTGGCACACATCGCATTGGTCATGGCACCAGGCTGGTGGAAGATGGCGACCTGTTGAACTATGTGAACGATCACCGCATCCCCGTGGAAATCTGCATAAAAAGCAATTTCCACACCAAAGCCGTGGCCGATATCCGTAGCCACCCCATCGATTTTTACATAGATTATGGCCTGCGTGTAACCATCAATACCGATAACCGCACCATCAGCGATACCACCGTTACCGACGAGTACATGCTTGCCATCAACGAGCTGGGGCTGGATTATCCCACGGTGAAATATGTGGTTCTCAATGGCTTTAAAAGTGCCTTTATCCCTTATAAGGAAAGGGTTAGACTGATAAATCAAACCTTGAAAGAATTTGAAGAAATTGAAGAAACCGAACTGAAAACCAAGGTGAAAGTAAAAGAAAACCTGTAGGAGCTACGAACCTTGATTGAGACTATAAAAACTGCGCTAAGCACTGCTCAAGATTTGCTGCAAGCATTTAGGGAAGATGCCGCTAACTTACAGGAAATAGAAAAATTAGCACATCAGATAGTAGATGTTTACAGCCACAAAGGCAAGCTGATTGTCTTTGGCAATGGCGGCAGTATGTGCGATGCCATGCATTTGGCTGAAGAGCTGACCGGACGTTATCATATTGACCGGCCAGCCCTTGCAGCTCTTGCCATCAGCGATGCCGGACACCTTAGCTGTGTGGCAAATGACTACGGCTATGAAAATGTGTTTTCCCGCGGGGTGGAAGCCTTGGCAAATGCAGGAGATATGGTGATTGGCCTTTCCACCAGCGGAAATTCGGCAAATGTGATTAAGGGCTTGCAAACTGCCACAGAAAAAGGATGTTTTACCGCAGCCTTATTGGGAAAAAGTGGAGGCAAGCTTCTGGATACCTGCGATTTTCAGATTGTTGCCCCCTCGTCAGACACAGCCCGCATTCAGGAAATTCACGGAATTGTGATTCATATCCTCATTTCTTTGGTGGAGACAGAACTTTTCTTGACGCCCAAAGCCTCTGCAATTCCCTGCACTCAAATATGTTAAATTAAGAAGGACGCCATGCCCAAAGCCATAATAAAACTCAGTATCTGCCTGATTCTGCTTACCTTTGCCCTCGGTTTGAATGCCGATTATTATGATACAGTGATAAACTTAACCGGACAAAACCTGTTTAACGGCCTCCGGTCGCTGATTTCCAACAACACCAATACCAGTTACGACGCCTCTAAAGTTGTGCTGTTTCAAACCCTGGACAACACCGGTGGGAATGTTACATGTGTATATACCGGACAGGTTTACAACGTTGGATACAATTATAATGGCAATAGTAATCCCAATACCGAACACACCTATGCCCAAAGCTGGTTTGTGGGAAGCGAAACATCAAAACAGAAATCAGATTTGCATCATCTGTTTGTAACTAACTCTGTGGTAAACAGTTCCCGTGGTAATTATCCTCTGACCACAGTGGCAAATCACAGCACTGCCAATGTGTATTACACCTCCACACCCAGACAAAGCTATCGGGGCAGCAGTGCAAGTGGTTACACGGTGTTTGAGCCTGCCGACCAATTCAAGGGAAACATTGCCCGTGCCTTGCTGTATTTTAATACTCGCTATGCGGGCAACAATTTGGTTCAGCAGAATGTGGATATGCTACCGGTGTTGCTGTTGTGGCATGTGGCCGATCCTCCTGATGCGGCAGAAGTTACTCGTAACATTGGGGTTTACAACTATCAAAATAACCGCAATCCCTATGTGGATCATCCAGAATTTGTGGGCAGGATTTGGGGCGGAACAGATAATGCCGATGACTTGCTGCTTACTATTCCGGAGCTGAAAATAAGCTCTATTTATCCCAATCCCTTTAGCAGCAGCCTGGCAATTTCGGTGGATAGCAAAAGCTCTACGCCTGTAACAGCAACGGTTTACAATCTGAAAGGCCAAAAAGTATTTTATCAGTCTTATACCCTTACAACCGGAGAAACTAAACTGGAGTTTGATGGCAAGGACACAAACGGCAAAGCTCTGAATCCCGGAATTTACTTTATCCAATTAGAAAGCCCCAAACAGCGGCTAAATACCAAAGTCCTTAAACTATAGCAAGATAGCACATATTTGTGCTTCTTGTCAAGGCATTGTATGCTAATGTTTGTAAAAATCTTGGAATGTTTTGTGCATGTAGTTAGTTGATAAGAAAATGATTTATCCGTGGAGGAATAGTCTTATGCGGAACAGCCATAAAATGTTGTTAATGATGGGAATAGTCCTGCTGCTATTGCAGCCGCTTTTTTCTCAAAGCGTCAAGTTTTCCCTTGGTCAACCAAGCTTGAAGCCAGGCGACAAAGGGGCTATCAAGGCCACTTTAACCATTCCTGCCGGCCAAAAACAGACAATTAATCCTCAAGATCCTGAGTATTTCTTTCTGCAGGCAAGTCATCCGGATTTAAACTTTGGTAAACCTGTATATCCCAAGGCAACCAAGGTGGTTTCTGAAGAAGAATGGCTATATTATCCGCAAGTAACTCTTACTCTGCCTTTTACGGTGAAGGCAAACGCCAAGCCCGGGGCCAAACAGATAAATGCTATCATGGGCTACAGCCTTTGCTATGACAGCGGAATGTGCAATCCTCCGGAAGAAGTGGAGCATAGTCTTAGCCTGCAAGTGCAATCCACTGAAATAATTAGCCCGATAAAAACTGAGAATCCTGATACTCCTGTGGATAATTTGGACACTCTTGAGAATCAGAATTCCACTTCCCCTGGGAAGCCGATTTCCGAATCAGCTGTGGAGAATCGGAATTCTCCACCCCAAGACACCAGCCCTCCTCCACCCTGGAGTGAAATATTGAAGTATATCCTTTTTGCCTTTTTGGGGGGATTGATCCTGAATATAACTCCCTGTGTGCTGCCAATTTTACCCATCCGCATCATGAGCATTATGAATCAAGCTCAGAAAGATAGAAGCAAGGTGCTAAATCACACCTTTGTCTATACCCTGGGTGTCCTGCTTTCTTTTGCTGCCATGGCAGGAGTATTCATTGCCTTGCAACAGGCTGGTGAATCGGCAGGATGGGGTTTGCAAAATCAGAACCCAGGGTTTGTAATTGTGTTGATGAGCATTGTCTTTGTCTTTGCGCTGTCGCTATTGGGTGTGTTTGAAATCCATGCTCCCGGGATGAATACTGCCACCAAAGCCACTTCCAAAGGTGGCTACAGCGGATCCTTTTTTGGGGGCATCTTTGCCTTTTTGATGGCGATTTCCTGCACAGGTCCCTTTTTGGGAGTAGCCCTGCCTTTTGCTTTAAAACTATCACCGGTATTAATGATGGTGTTTTTTCTGTTCATTGGCCTGGGTTTTGCCTCACCATTTCTGATTATCGGATTTTTCCCCAAGGCTTTAAAAGCCATCCCCAAACCGGGGGACTGGATGGTGATTTTTAAAGAAACCATGGGCTTTGTGCTGTTTTACATTGTTTATACCCAGCTAAAAACTTTGCTGATGCTAACTGATGGCGATTACTTTTTAAAAGTGATCTGGTTTATGATAATCCTGGGATTTTCGGTGTGGATGTATGGTCGCTTTGTGCGCATGGAACACAGCAAGGCAACCCAGTGGATCTTTACCATTCTACCAATTTTGTTAATCGTGTTTGCCGCCATCACCTATTTACCTCTACCGGAAAGCAAGCCGCAAATTGAACAGCAGCAGAGCGGTGACTTATTACCGGCTCCCCATGCTCCGGAAGGCTGGTATGTGTTTAACGAGCCGCTTTTTAGCAAACTCACGGCAGAAGGCAAGCCCATCTTTCTGGATATTGGGGCTGCCTGGTGTAAAAACTGCTTGACGAATGAGAAGACAGTGCTATTCACGGACTCTATGATGAAAGAATTTAAGGACAAAGGCGTAGTATTGCTGCGTGGAGATTTTACCAAAAAAGACGAAACACTGTTTGCCTGGATTAAAAAGCATGGCAGGGCGGGAGTTCCGTTCAATGCTCTGTATCTGCCGGGCAAGGAACCTGTCATTTTTGGAGAACTGCTTAGCAAAGGTGAAATCAGCACTGCCTTAGCCC
The DNA here is from genome assembly GCA_002428685.1 of Cloacimonetes bacterium UBA6081. Classification (GTDB taxonomy): domain Bacteria; phylum Cloacimonadota; class Cloacimonadia; order Cloacimonadales; family Cloacimonadaceae; genus Cloacimonas. The sequence goes on from DIXL01000002.1 coordinate 17,766, forward strand.
AAATACAGGGAGAATAGATGAAATTTGTAATATATCTGCTGCTCGTGCTTGCAGTTTGCGGATTGGTATCCTGCGATCGCTATGAGCATGCCTTTCAACCGGTGGAGCAAGTGGATTTTGCCGCGGAACTGTTTACCCCGTTGCAAACTGGCTTCAATAATGCCACAGCCACTGATCTGTCTCCTGCCATGGCTTTTTATGCAGAAGATTACTTTCATTATGGCTTGAATAAAAGCGAATGGGAAGCCGCCTTACAAACACTGCTCAGCGGGGTGGCAAATCCCGTATTTGAAATCAGCTTCAGCAGCACAAGCCTGATAAACGAAACCAACGCTTTTGCCAATTGGCACTTAAAAATTAGTGATCCTGCCACACAAGCTGTGCTTGCAGACAGCAACTATGTGGGTGAACGGTTAATAAAGCAAAACGGTGAGTGGCTGCTGCGTGGAAATCAACAATCATGCAATCCTCCCGCAGCAAAACAACGGGTGATTGTGGAATACGTTACCAATATTGGATGCAGCTATTGTCCTGCCGTGGAAGCAGAATTGCACGAACTGTCTCTGCTGCATCCGGGTAAGTTTATTTACCTTACTCATCAGCTTTCCGGGCCGGTGATGATAAACGATCCCATGTTTGCCTATTATAGTGCATTCAGTGCTCCGGTTTCCATTATCCAGGGTATGGCAAAGCTATCCAGCGGAACTGACGACGTAATAGCTCAATATGCACCTTTGGTTAATGCTCAGTTGGATATTGATGCCCAGATGGATTATCAAATAATCAGCACTTTGGTTTCTGGCAACAACCTTTCCGGCAGCGTGCAGCTAACCCCCAAAATAACGGGGTTCGACCAAACCAGTCTGGTGCTTAATCTGGCTATTATAGACAAGGTCTCCACCGCTACAAACGTTAGTGGTGAACCGCTTACCAATATAGTTATCGGACGCAAACGCATCGATATCAGTGCCCAGGATTTTGGCTATCCCATCACCTTTGATTTTAATGCCAATGTAACCATCCCCACCGATGCTGCACTGGTAATTTTTGCGCAAAAAACCCCTGCCACATTTGCCAACAATGCAGTAATTTACAGCGGCTTGGAAATTCCCCTCAGCCGCTGAGCAAAGGAAGATTTATATGAAAAACCTGTTACTTATCATTGCCCTGCTGCTCTTTGCAACCTTGCTTTGTGCAGACGCCATGCCCGAATTTAAACTTCCCGATGCCTCGGGTAAGAATGTCCCCCTTAGCGAGCTTTTGGGAAAGGGTCCCATCCTGCTGGATTTTTGGGCAGATTATTGCAAACCCTGTAAGGATGCAATGCCTCAGTTGCATAAGCTGGCAGAAAAGTATGACAGCTTGACCGTTGTGATGGTTTCCATCGATGCACCCAAGAATCAAGCCAAGGCCAAAGCCTACCTGAAAAGCAAGAATTACAAGTTTGTTACGCTGTTTGATGCCGATAAAACCCTGGCCAAGAAACTGGGAGTGGTAAACCCTCCGCACACCTTTATAATGGACATGCAGGGTGAGATATTGTATTCGCATGTGGGTTACGAAGCAGGGGTGGAGAACGAATATGAGCACAATATCAGAGTGATTTTAGGCTTGGAAACCGAGGCGGAATAAAATATGAAACGCAGTTTACTCAGCTGGACACTTCTCTTTATAACGCTATTGTTGTTTGCCCAAAATACGCTTAGCATAAATGGCCTCAACGAAGCCAAGTTTATTTATCGCACAGCCCCAGATTCGCTAAATGCCTATTTTACCGATAGTTTTGCCTTCAATCTGGCCTATCGCAATTTCGGCTTCGGCATGAAGTTTATTGCCGAATTGCCCAAATATTCCACAGAGCAGTCCGAACTGTTTGACGAGCTGGATGCCAATCGCATGGAACTTGGCTGGAAGGAATTTTATGCCACTTATGAAAAGGAATCCCTTACCGTTCATGCCGGAACCACGGAAGAAAGCTTTGGTAGCGGAATCGTGTTTCGCAGCTTCCAGGATTTGGAATTTGACGAAGATCACCGTTTGGAAAGCTTTTTGGTAAAATACAATGATAAACTGAAGTTCAAGGCAATTTATGGAGCTATCGAAAATCCCACAAGTGTAGGTAAATACGATCTGGCTTATGGTGCTGATCTGCAAAGTCCCAGCTTTATGGGTATAAGCCTTGGTGCATCGGCAAATGCTTTTAGAAATCTAACCGGCTCTCAAATCTACAGTCAGCGTGATGTGTTTGGGGCCAGGATGTCCATTGCTACAGGCGGGCTGGATTTGCAGGCGGAAGCAGCCCTCAGCAGACTATATCACCAAACCGGAATTGCCGCTAAAGACGGGAAAGCTATTTATGTAAACGGCAATTATTCTTGGGGAGCAGTGTCAATTGGGGCAGCGTATAAGCAGTATGACGCCTTTCAATACCGTTTGCACGATTTGCCTTCTGCAAATCATCACAACGAAACTCTTTCCGATGCCTCGGCCAGCGGAGAAGACGAAATAGGCTATCAGGGTTTTGGCACTATAGCTATTTCCCAAGCCCTGTCTTTGAATATTGACTATGCCGAAGCCTGGAATAGCAATAAAGACCTACAGATGAACGATGGCTACGCAGCCTTGGAATGGATCCTAAACGGCCGCATGTTGGGGATTTCTTATGGACACATCGAAAAACTTGATGAGCATCTGAACACCTGGCAACAAGATTTAATTCCCGCTGTGCAAGCTGGAATAACGCTGTTTGGGACACCGGTGCAGTTAAGTGCGGAATACAAAGTGGTTTCCAAACAAAAACACGAACTGGAGTCAGAACACTTCGAGCCAAAAGTGCAAGGGGATTTCAGCCTGGGCAAACTGTCTCTTTCCCTGGGAGCACAAAGCCAGTGGGAAGAAATTGGAGAGTTTAGGGACAGCCGCTATTGGGCTTCCATGGAAGCAAAATACCCCATTTTCAGCCATAGCGATTTAACGGTTTTCGCCGGTAAAGAAGCGGGCGGAAAGGTTTGCCGCAATGGTGTTTGCCGCTATGTGGCACCTTTTCAGGGCTTGAAAGTGGAACTTAATACCAGGTTTTAGTATATTAACCACCGAGAACCCCGAATGCACCGAACAAACCTGCTAACCATTAACCCGTTAACCAAAATAAGGAGTCTGAATAAATGAAACACATAATGATAGCTATATTGCTGCTCAGCTTTGGCCTGCTGGCGGCCGAAATAACTTATTGGCCTACAACCTCCATAGCTGAGGATTTTGGTGCCACCTGGTGTGGTGGTTGTCCCTTTGCCTGGGAAGGTTTGCAAGTGCTGCATGGCTATACCCATAATGGCGAATTGATTAGTGCCAAGCTTTATACTGAAAGTGCCGAGCTTAGCAGCCCTGAGATTCAGCAACGCTTTGATTACTATGAAGTTATTGGGATTCCTGCTGTAATATTTAACGGTAAAATCCGCATTGATGGCAGTGGTGATGGCATAGCAGATGGCAGCCTGTATGGGGCAGCCTTAAATCAATTTCGTTATACCTCCAGCCCCATCAAAATGAATATCGGCAGTTTTTCTGCTACGGGCGGAACCTTATCCGGAACCATCGAAATGGTTTCTCCCACCGAGTCTATCAGCAATGCCAATATTGTCTATTACTTGCTGGAGAACAGCGTGGGCAGCGAAACACATGTGGTGCGAAGCGTTCTGTATGACAATAATTTTGCCCTTAGCGGAGCAGGAAACACACATAACTATAACAAAACTTTCGCTCTGAACACAGCCTGGAACACCGCAAATTTGTGGGCAATAGCCGCAGTACAATTGGAAAATAAAGCCATTGTCCAAAGCGTCTCCACACTGCCCTTGCCAGCTAATAATTTGCGTGCCGCCATGAACTGGAATCCCTGGATGGAAGGCCCTGCCAACTATAGCCACAATTCCCAAACTTTCTGGCTTTACAATTTCGGTGCGCCAGACAATTATACCACGCACATAGCAGTGGATTATGCTCCGGCTGACTGGTATTTTAACTACTGTGATGAAGAAGGCAATTGCTATCCCGGGCACCTGGAAACTCCTGTAAGCCTGGGGACCGGAGATACAAAGGATTTTCATCTCAACATCTGGATTGGTTCTCCGGGTTATGCCTATTTCCGTTTTGTAATCAGCAGCCCCAATCTGGGTGAATACAGCATTCCTTTCCACTACCAGGTGGAAGGAACCAGTGTGTCTGATCCCACCTTAAGCCCTGCTGCATTCCGAATTAGCGGCCTTTATCCCAATCCTGTTTCCAAAGCTGCTGTTTTTACCGTGCTGTCCGGCAAAAACACTCCCGAAGCCACCATAGATGTATTTAATCTAAAGGGTCAAAAAGTGCAATGCCTGGATGCCAAAAACCTGCAAGGGGGTGAAAATATGATCAGCTTTACTCCGGAGAGCACCTTGCCTAATGGTATCTATTTTTACCGGCTGCAAGGCAGTAGTGCAAAAGCGGGAAAGTTTATCCTGGTGAAATAGGACTTTTGTGGACGATATGGACACGACAAAGAAAACTGCTTTTCTGTCCATATTGTCCATTCAGTCCACTGAGTCCATTTCGTCCAACTCACTGCGTCAGCTCTCCTTTTCTTTGTCTATAAGATTTGTGATCCAGCTTATTATGTCCTGAAACACCGAGGTATTCAGGCGGTAGAATATGAACTGCCCGTTTTTTTGGGCGACGATCAAAACTGCTAATATGGCAAAATTTATGCCCACTTGCTCTAAGTTTATTTGCAATATTGTTGCATTACTATATCACTGCTATAGCACTACTATCAATCACAGTAATGCCATAGTGTTGTGTCAAACTTGGNNCTTCCCTATGCTTGACATGACAATAGTAATGCTACTGTTATGCCACAGCAAGGCAAGCAAGCAGACATTAACTTAGGTGCAGAGATGCAGCATTATGGGATTGGAACCTTTTAATGGCCTTAGGTGCAGCACTCGCTGAAGGTTTTGGCAGGTTTAATAACCAACCCCAATTCAGAGCCGGTAAGCAGCATAAAACACTGGACAAAAAGAGGCAGGGCAATGGACTCGCACCCAAAGAATATTATCAGGAAGAGCCATGGAAAAGAGAAACTACCATAACTGGATGCTTACCCGTGAAAAAGTGGGTTGGGTTCCGCTAACCAAGGCGACCAGCCAAACCTGGTCTGCTTTGGGGTTCAAATGCGGACTGGAAGTGCACCAGCAGCTTAAAACAGCCAAAAAGCTGTTTTGCCGCTGTCCTGCGGGCAGGTATCACGATTTTGAAGTTTATGATGCCGAAATTGTGCGGCACATGCGTCCCACTTTGTCAGAATTGGGTGGCTATGATGGCACCGCTTTGATGGAATTTAAAACCCGCAAAAAGATAGTTTACCGCATCAATAACGACAGTGCCTGCACCTATGAAGTGGATGATACACCGCCGTTTACGCTAAATATGGAAGCCCTGAGCCATGCCATGCAAATTGCCCTGCTGATGAAGCTGAAAATTGTGGGCGAATTGCACATTACCCGAAAACAGTATTTGGACGGCAGTATTCCCACCGGTTTTCAGCGCACTACAATTTTGGGTATCGAAGGTGAATTTCCCATTCCCAACAAAACAATCCGCGTAATCCAATTTAGCATAGAGGAAGACAGCTGCCGCGAAGTTAGCGATCACCGGCATACCCGCGTTTATTATGCTGATAGGCTTGGCATGCCCCTAATCGAAACGGTTACCTATCCCGATATGCTAACCCCCTGGGAAGCCGCTGAAGCCGCACAGAGTATCCGTTTTATTTCTCGCAGCAGTGGTAAAGTTCGGGTTGGAATCGGTGCTGCGCGTGAAGATGTAAACGTTTCCATTACAGGTGGAACCAGGGTGGAGATTAAAGGCGTGGCACATATTAGCTGGATTCCCAAGCTAACTCACAACGAGGCATTTCGGCAGAAATCGCTGCTGGAAATTAAGGCTATTCTGAACGAAAGAGTGGCGGACAAGGATAAATGGGAAATCAGCCATGCTTTGTTAGATATCGCAGACTGGAAAAAACATGGCAGCTTAAAGCCTTTCTTAAATGAGGGATGGCAGTTGGTAGCGGTGAATTTACCCCAGTTTGCCGGCATCCTTAGCTGGTTTAACCAGCCCGGAAAGCTGTTTGCCGATGAGCTGGTTGACCGTTTGAAGGTGATTGCCTGTTTGGAAAAGCCCAATCTGCTGCACAGCGAACAGATTTGCTTTGAGGAGCATGGCACTCATAGCCTCACAGATGACGATTGGAGCAAAATAAAAATAGTCTTGAACAGCGCAGCTAACGATTCGCAGATAATTTTCTGGGCACCCGAAGAAGATATCAAAACCGCCCTGGAAACCATTTCAGAACGTTGTAAAATGGCTTTTGAAGGGGTTCCGAATGAAACCCGTAAATCGCTTCCCGGTGGCATAACCCTGTTCGAAAGAGTCCTTCCCGGAGCGGATAGAATGTATCCGGATACCGATTCTGCGCCTATTCCGATTTTAGATGAGCAAATTGAGGCAGCCAAAACAGGATTACCGGTAAGCCTGAGTGAACGCCTGCAACAGCTTTGTGACTGGGGAGTTCCCACCGATGCGCACACATATATCTTGCGGAACAATTTGATGCCGGTGCTGGAAGAATTGTCCACTGCCTATGAAGTTTCGCCCAAACAGCTTGGCTTGCTGTATGCGCATACGCTAAAAGGCCTGCAGGGATGCAAACCTTTGCCCTTTGACAATCAGCGCATAGCCGACCTCTTGATTTTTGTGCAGAAGCGAAAACTACAAAAGGATATCCTGCCTGCCATGCTGAAAGAGCTGTTCCATAGCCCCAATATGCAATTTACCTCAATTCTGCATGTGTTGGGCTATGCTGAGGTAAATTCCGAGGAAATAAAAGCACAGATACCGCTACTAATGGGGATGTGGAAAAAGGTGAAGAAGAGAGGCTTCAAGCGTCCCGATGCCCTGGCAAACTGGATTATGGGGCGTTTGCATAAACCCGCCTTGGGCAGCCTGGCTTTGGCCGAATTACGCAGCTTTGTGGATGCTGCCATCGCTGCGGAGGTGAATCATGCTTGATCTGTTTAAAGGCTATAAAGGCAGAGCACTGGAAGTTTTAAAGCATTTTCAGGCAAGGGTTTGGGGCGATACCGAAGTGGAAACCACTCGCGGAAAGTTCAGCGGCATAATTTTGCCACGCAGCGAAAACGACGATGATAAACATATTGTGATAAAACTTATTACCGGCTACAACGTTGGCATAGACGTGGATAACATTTTGGCTATGAAGGAAGTAGGCTACAAGGAGGCGCACTACAAGATTCCCGAACGCGAGTTCCCCTTTACTGAAGGTTTGCCGCATGTAAAATTACTCGGCACCGGAGGCACCATCGCCAGCCGTTTGGATTATCGCACCGGAGCAGTGATTCCGGCATTTTCACCGGGTGAACTGTATGGAGCAGTTCCGGAACTGGCGGAGATTTGCAATCTGGATACCGAGAAGTTGTTTGCGGTGTTTAGCGAAAACATGGGGCCGGAGCAGTATAAAAAGCTGGCTGTTTCCATCGGCAAAGAGATTCATAAAGGCATAGACGGCATCATTATAGGCCACGGCACAGACACCATGCATCATACCGCAGCAGCAATGAGCTATATGCTGCAAGACCTGCCGGTGCCGGTGGTAATGGTTGGTTCGCAGCGATCCAGCGACAGGCCTTCTTCCGATGCAGCTCTGAACCTGATGAATGCAGCCTATGCAGCCGGGCACAGCGACCTGGCAGAAGTGATGGTTTGCATGTTTGGGCCAACCAGCGATGAATATGGACTGCTGCATCAAGGCACCAGGGTGCGCAAGATGCATTCTTCCTACCGCAGCACCTTCAGAACCATCGGACAGGTTCCTTTGGCCATGGTTACGCGGGATTCGGTTACCCACATCCGGCAGGACTACAATCCCCGCAGAAAAGATAAACAGGTAAAGGTGTTGCCTTTCTTTGAAGAGCGTGTGGCCATTGTTTATTATTATCCCAATATGCATCCGGATATCATAGATGCCTTAACCGATAACGGCTACAAAGGCATCGTGATTGCCGGAACCGGGCTGGGACACATCAATAAACCGGTGTATCCTGCCATCAAACGAGCCGTGGCCAAAGGCGTGCAGATTTTCATGACCGTGCAAACGCTGTGGGGCTTTGTCCACATGTTTGTTTACGACACGGGACGCGATTTAATGAGCATGGGCATTATCCCCGGCGAAAACCTGCTTCCGGAAGTAGCATATATTAAGCTGGGCTGGGCTTTGGGACAAACCAATGATCCAGCCAAAGTGCGCGAACTGATGCTCACTCCCATTGCCGGAGATATCACCGAAGGCGAACCCTATAACGGCTATCTGGTGTTTCAGGGCGGAATTCCCGAAGTGGAGGAATTCATCCGCAAGTATCATAAATAGGATTGGTGCCCCGTCAAGCCTGCTGTAACTTGTTTGATCGAGACATCGGCAACATATTGTCGTTCCCGCGGAGGCGGGAATCCAGCCAATAAAAAGTTTTGTTAGAACTACAGATAAACTTATGCCTATCAGTATAATAGATGTGCCACCCTTACAGGGTTTTTCAGTGCTGGATTCCCACCTCCGCGGGAACGACAGTATGACATAAGTAACTTGATATGACCTTAGTTTTAAAGCAATTTCAAAATAAGGAGACTATAAGGTGCCTACTGTTCAGGTAAATGAAAGTTTGTGCAACAAATGCAATGTGTGCGAAGCGGTTTGCACCATGAGAATTGTAACGGCAGCTACAGAATCCGCATTTCCACAAGTCCCGGCAGTAAAAGAAGCTTACTGTTTGAAATGCGGTCATTGCGAAGCTTTTTTACCCGCAAAAAGCCTTAATTCTGGATTTTCACGCCAGGGAAAAGCTTTACTTCAATCTACTGGCTCCTTCTTTGAAAATCGGGGCATGCTGGGCAGGATTTATCAGAATGGCAATAGACGTGGATAAACTCTGTCCAAGCAGAGCTAAGAAAGAAGAGGAATCTTTCAAACACAGATAGAAAGCATTATAAACTAAGGTTTTATGTGTTAGGTAACGGTCGAGACTTTTGCAATTCCAAGAGCGAGTAACAAGAAATTTTGCTTGACATGTATGAGGCATAGTAGATTGTGCCCTCGGTGGATAAAAAACATAAAGAGAGGTACTAAGGTGACTATTGGTGATATCAAATCCCTTGCCACCGTTCCCTTTGATTTTGATTCTTTTTCGAAACAAAATGGGGATACGTACTGGCTTGCATCTGAATTGATTGATATACTTGGTTATGCTAATATAACGTCTTTTCGAAAAGTAATAAACAAAGCAATGATAGTATGCACAAATCTCAATATAGATTTAGGGAACAATATTAGACAGGTTATTTCAAAGGATGGCACTCATGATTATCGGCTTTCTCGTTTTGCGTGCTATCTATGCGCGATGAATGCGGACGTAAGAAAGCAGAAAGTGTCTCAGATACAAGCGTATTTTATCGCTTATACAGAAGCATTCTCCAAGTGGATAGAGCATGAAAATGCGATTGAAAGAGTTTATATCCGTGGAGAGATATCGGAACATGAGCGTCAAATATCGGGTGTAGCAAAACAGCATGGGGTAGAAATCTACGCTTATTTTCAAAACGCAGGATACATGGGGCTGTATAACATGAGCTTAAACAAACTTAGAGACCTGAAGGGAATACCTGATAAACGCACACCTCTGGACTTTATGGGAACCACAGAACTTGCAGCTAATCTCTTTAGAATAACCCAGACTGAGGAAAGAATAAAGAATCAGGATATAAAAGGTCAAGCATCACTGGAGCGGACAGCGGAAGAAGTCGGCAAAGATGTTCGGAAGATAATGGTTAAAAATGGGGGTACTGCCCCTGAAGATTTACCTGTAGCACCGGATATTAAATCAGTTAAAAAGCAGCTAAAGCAAACACATAAAAAAATGCTAAAACAAGATAAAAAGTGATGCTTTAACACCATCTACAAACATAGGCTACGTCTATGTTTGGAGAGGGAGTAAGGAAATCTAATTCTATGTTTTGAGGTTCTTTTTTACGTTGGATAAATCACCACGCCTATCATCCCAATACCGGTTGAAACCGGTTGCCCTCAGCCTGTGTAGGACAAAAGAACTAAATAGTTTTTTTTGATATATTTCGTAAAAGTTACTTGACAGAAAACGTATGGAAAATAAAAATTGGTTTGTGGTATTGGAATAGCTAGTGTCATGTCAAGCATAGGTAAGCTGATCTCCCGATCGGCTTGTGG
>DIXL01000002.1:28174-30515 GCA_002428685.1 Cloacimonetes bacterium UBA6081
CCCCCCCCCCCCCGAAAAGCACGGAACGTGCAATGAGTGATGTCTTACGGCCGGTTAAGCGGGCTGTATTAGTTTTAGTGGTCATGCTCTCTATGTGCAGTGTTCTTGCAGGATACGCTCTTTATGTAAATTATGCAGCCGATCCTGAACTCTCCAATGGTAGCATTGAATATCCATATACTGAAATCCAGGATGCAATTGACCATGCTTTTAATGACACATTACCCGAAAACCTACTGGGGCCAAGTGTTATCATTAATGTTTACGATTATGCTTCCGGCTACTATGAGAATTTAAGTATTGATTTTGTCAATGTAAATGGCCAACATTACGTAACAGACATAACTATTCAAAGTATCTCCAATGATCCGGTGAACTGTTTGATTGTCGCCTTGAATTCAACACTTCCGGTTATAGCAGTCACAGGTAACACAAATAGTAAGTTAAAACTAAAAGGTTTAAACATTAAACAATTTGTTCAAATGCCCGAGATTTACCATCGCGGCATAACTCTTGATATACTCTCTGGTACTGGTTATAGTGGGCATTTTAACACTCTCAATATAGATCACTGCAGGTTTGATAATAATGATGTTGATGTTGACATAAATTATAATTATGTTACTATAAGCAATTTGAGAGTAACCGATTCAGAATTCAGGATTCCTCGTGGATGTAACTTACCCAATGGCATTAATACTCAATCAGCAGGTGTTGGAAGTAATGTTTACATTCAGGGAAATGAGTTTATGCGCATTAATCCGAATAATGTTGAAAGTGAAGCCATAAGAATGGGACATAATGTTGTGGACATTGTAATAGAAGATAATTTATTCGAGAATGTCTATGTTTACTCACCTAATAATTATAACCAGCAGAATATTACTATTCGTAACAACGATTTCTACGAATCATATTTAAATATTGATAATCGTGGCAGTTGGAGGATTGAAAAAAATAGATTTGTCGGATTATCCAATCCAGATGATAAAAGTGCTATTGGATTATTTGGAGGTGTTCAATACTTAGATACAGAATGCATTATTGAGCGCAACCAATTCTTTGGATGTTTTTTGCCGTTAGAGGTTGGACTTACTAATGACCTTTTAAATCGAGTTAAAGTAAAGCTTAACGGCAATAGTTTTATAAACTGCGGAGGAATTATAACTCTGCAACGCCATTCAAACATGAATTGGCCGTCGAATGCTGTTACCGAATACAAAAACAATCTTTATTATGGGATGTCGAATGCCCCATTTATCATAATTGATCAAAACAATACCCCCTTAGTTCTAACTGGAGAAAACCGTATTCCCGTATCATTTTCTCATTTCAGTGCGCTATTAACTTCGACAGCTTCTTTGATCTTAGATACTCCAAGTATCTCATACGGAAATCCAGATATTGTCATAGATGAAGTCAATAATACTTATTCACTCATTTGGGATCAATATATTCGCAGCCGTTTAATAAACAAAGGTGCATCACTACAAAATTATCGCACCGATCCGGATGGAACCCCTCCAGATATTGGTGCGGTGTATTATCCACATTACAACCGAATCTACGATTTTAGCATTGAACCGATACCGGGATCAAGCATCCGCTGGATGTCATTTCCTGTGGTAGATGACAGAAGTTATACGGATGTGCAACATTGGAATGAACTGGGACATCTCTTTGAACAACATATGAGCATGCCACCAGATAATCAGATAATCTCAGCCGATTGGAGTTATAATCCATCAAGTGGGTCAATGACTTATAATTACAACGAAGAACAATGGCAATATGACTATTATGTGGCAACCCAACCGAAGGGTTTCAAGCTCAAGTTTAACGAAAACACCGGTGAAATTGATCCCATTACTGTAAACGGATTCAAGGCTAATCCTGCCACAACGCCGATAGAGCTAACGCGAGAAATCACAATTGGCAGCAACACTTACGACTTTGATAATTGGATTGGCTATTTTGTGCCTTATACCCAAGGGGCAGGAACAGCCTTTTCCAGATTACTGCCAGGAAGCACCAGAGAAACCTACCTTGATCATATTTATGGAATTGAAACACAAACTTGGAGCACAAAACGGATAGATAAGCAATATGGTAGCGGATGGATAATTGATCCTAATAGATACACCTTATCAGAGGGTGATATGGTTGCGATAAAGCTTTTGCCCAATGCTCCTGAGGACATGTTTTGGATGAGTTTGTCCCAAGCAGAGCCACCCAGGACAAAAGAAGCTGCAATAAACTTTTCCTATAAGGAAGAGCTGGATTATACCCCAATCTTCATAGAACTTGATCCAGAAGATTGAAGTGGATTACTTCGTTAGGA
>DIXL01000039.1 GCA_002428685.1 Cloacimonetes bacterium UBA6081
GAGAAACGCAAAGGTATAGCTACGGCAGGCATGGATAACCTCAGATACCCCAATGCCATCTTTGATAATTGCGGGTTTTTCTCTTTCGTCAAAGCCCGTGAAGAATTATGCCGGTCTCTTAAATGAGTAACCTGTTTTCTGGAGAGCCGTATGCGGGAAAACCGCACGTACGGTTCGGAGGGAGGGGAGCCAGTAATGGATAACTCCCCTACCCCTATCAATACTATTTGCGACTTACCAAGTTTGACACAACACTACCTGGGTAAGATATCCTTTGGTAAGTGGCCACTACTGGAAGGTGAATGATGCCTTTAGCTTAGTTCCTGGCCTCTAACCCGTTCCTGCAACAAACGCATGATGGGGGAGAAGCGAATGATGTATTTTTTAGCCAACTTGATGGTTTCGCGGGCACCTTTGATTTGTCCGGTTTGAAGCTGTAAACGTACTAATTCTTCGTAAACTTCGCTGATATAGGGATTTAGCTCCCTGGCTCTGTTTAATAGAGAAATGGCTCGCGAATTAAGACCAATTTTGGAAGCTGCTTGGGAATAGGCAATCAGTTGGTCTGGATTACCGATTTCGCTAAGATTGTCATACTCGCTAAAGCTATGATAAGCCTTCAGCCAGATGCCTTTCTTGGTATAGACCATAGCGGAAAGAATCAGTAACTGCCTGTGATTGCCAAATTTAGCTTGGGCCGTAATAATTGTTTGATCTGCCATTTCAAAATTTTGGATACGCATATACTGTTCAATCAGAAGGAAATAGATGAAGGGATTCTCGCTCATTACATTCAAAATTTGCTGGATAGTCTCGATACTCTCTTTGTTTTCTCCTAAAAATGCAAGGCTAAGTGCTTTGTTGTATAGAACTTCCGGGGGAGGATTGTTGATGCGGTTAAAGTAACTATTGGCAATGCGATATTCTCCTATAGAAAAATAGCAACTACCAATCAGATAAAGCAATTGGGGGTTTTCCGGCCTGATTGCGCTGGCTTTTTGGTAAAAGCCCAAAGCCTTTTCGTGCAGTTGGCGACCCAGAAAGATGTCTCCCAAATTCATCAGGATTGACAGATTGTCCGGGTGTTCATCGGAAGCTTGTTCCAAAAGGTGCACCGCGTGTAGCCAATTGGTTTTCACCAAAGCATTGGCTCGATGTATCAGGTTGTTTATCTCTGTTTGCGTCATTATTTCAGCTCTTTTAGCAGCTCTATCACAGCTCGCTCTAACTGTGGGTCTCGTTCATTAATTATGTCTTCGGGGAGGTTTTCTACAATAATATCGGGTCTGGCACCGGTTCCTTCCATGTTTGTGCCGTCCACCATATACCATCCGGAGCCTGGCATACGCATTGACGATCCATCCAGCAAATAGTATTGCCAGGTGCCAATTACAGCACCACTGGAAGGAGTTCCTACCACTTTGCCCAATTTTAGTTCCTGATAAACCACAGGGAATATTTCTCCATCGCTGAAGGAATCGTTGTTTACCAGCACAATACTTGGCTTATCCCAAGCTCGGCGCGGTTCGCCACGCTTGATGTGGTTGCTGCTCCGTGAGGTTGAATAAGCATAGCGTCTTTTTTGTAACAGCGTGATGAGCTGATCGTGAATATGTCCCCCCACATTACCACGGACATCTATCACCAAAGCTTCTTTGTCGAAATTATCACGAAACAGCTCGGTGTAAAACGTATTCCAATCGGAGTTTCCCATAGCAGGGATATGGATGTAACCAAGCCTGCCGCTGGAAAGCTTATCCACCAACAGGCGGCTTTGTTCATAGCTGTATGAATACCACAAATCGCGGGCCTTGCTATAGCTGAGGCCAATGAGGTCTGCATCAAAGCTTGTTCCCTCCGACAAGTATTTCAATCTGATTTTTTTGTCTATCTTACCCGCCAGCAAAGAATCCACTGGAGTTGTGGGGGTTATTTGGACGCCATCGATATGAGTGATAATGTTGCCCTCTTTTAGGTTAAAGATAGATGCCAAACGGGAAGTTGGGTAAACTCTGCTAACCATTATCCCTTCGGGCAAAACAGAGCTGTAATCCAGTTCCAAGCCTAACCAGGCAGAGGGATTGCTAAATTGCTGCTGATCTATCCGAGGATAAAAACCTGTATGTGAAGCATTTACGTCGCCAATCATTTCGGAGATGATTTCGCCGACTTCTTCAATGGTTTTGGCTTTATCCACATAGGGACGATACAATTCATACAGTTGAGCCCAGTTTTTACCATGCATGTCGGGATCGTAAAAATTATCGCCAAAAGCACCCCAGGCCTCTTCAAAGACTCTTTTATTCAGCATAGATTTGTCGTATTGATAGTCGAATTCTCCCACAACGGATTTTTTGGCAGACATGGGAATTGCGTAAGATTTTAGTTGGCTGCCATCCAGGTAGTAAATTGTTTTGCCCACCAGCGAAAAGTTACCGGCTTCTTTGCCAAAATTTGCCTCTTCTTTGATGTTTTTGCCGTAGATATTGGCCTTTTTAAGGGTGGTATTTTTGTCCAACAAAGTGGCATCTTCAATGTAGTAAAAGGTGCTGTCGCTAAGCACATCGAACACAAAGAGCCATTCCACCGTAGAAGGAATAACCTCATATAGCCGTTTATTCAAGCCTTCCCATACGACGTTCAGGGCTTGAGGTGCAGAAGATTTCTGCTCATCTTCTATCACAATATCAAGGCTGAAAGTGCTATCTCCAACCGCTGTTGTTTTGGTGCTATCGCTTACCGGTTTGGTTGGGGAAAATATTTCCTTCCAGTTGTCTTTTTCAAATTCATTTTCATCGCGGGGCACCAAATCCAGCCGATAAATGCTGCGGTTGCGACTTAGCAGAATTGATTTGTTGTCGGGAGTCCAATACAAAGAAGACAACCAGGCATCATCAGCCAGGAGCTTTTTGTTTTCTCCGGTTTTCATGTCGTATAAGTATAATTCACGGATGTAATTATCATCTCGCACCGAGCCATAAACAGCGTGAGTGCCATTTTTGTTGATGGCGAAATTGGTTGTTACTGCCCATGGGGTTTCGATGGGGCGGATGTTTACCATTCCAGAATCTGCAATGGCTATCTTGTTGTGCCGAAAGTAATCTACATACGAAAATACCCAGCGGCCATTATCATCTTTGGAGAAATCTTCTATTCCCAGGCTGTCGGCACCAAACCAATCAACCGGCTTTAAACTGATTACCGTGTCGGCGTGGGCAGTGTATAGCCTGTTTTTCCCCTTTTCACGCTTGCTGAGCACCAAAGTGCGATTGTCTAAAAACTGCATGCTATTGATGCCGGAGTGGTCAAAGCTGATCTGCTTAACCTCTCCTCCCTTGCGGGGCATAAAGAAGCTGTCGTATTTGTAGTTAAAGCCTACCAGCAGTTCATCCGGCGAAACAGTATAGTTGTGAAAGGTATTCTTCATGTTATCGCGAATTATATCAGATTGCCATTCATCTTCGGCCAGGTTTATCTCCAGTTTGCTGATCTTATCCCCAAAAAGCTTGGAAGAATCGTATTTATAGATGCCATCAAAAACCTCAAAAACCAGGCGGTCGTTGGCACGAGCAACACTGATATCGCGGGCACTAAAGGTTTTTAGCTGCGAAATCTGGGTCGCTTTGGTAAAATTGAGGTTACTAACTTTGTTCACCTGAAAACTGTTACCATCCGAAGCACAGAAAAACAGAGTGTTGTTAGCTTGAGAAAAGCGGGGATAAAGTTCAGAAAGTTCTGTGTTGGTCAGCTTAGTGTATTTTTTTGAAGCAATGTCCAATAACCACAGCTCGCCATTGGCAGAGCCGCGGTAGGCTTCACGTTTTGAATAACCTCCTTGTTGAAACACAATTTGGGTGTTGTCCGGAGATAAGGTTGCATAGCGATTTGCCACTTCGGCAATCAATATGGGGCGACTACCATTAATGGGAACTTTGTAAAAAGCCGAACCCCATTGCAGCGTATATTTGGTGCACAGCAGGTTTTGGGAATCGCTGAACCATTCGGAGATACCCAGGTTTTCTCTAATAACTACAGTTGCCGGGCCTCCTTCAGATGGCATTGTATATACATAGTTCTGACCCTCACGGTTAGAGGAAAAGGCTATCAGCTTTCCATCGGGACTCCATTGTGGGTTCCATTCCTTGCTGTCTGTGCGGGTTATGCGTCTGGGCACTCCACCCTTGAAGGGAACAATCCACAGGTCGTCATCGTAAACAAAGCAAACTTCCGAGCCCTCGGGTGAGATTGCAGGATCTCCGGCAAAATACGCCTCTCCTGCAAAAAGTGGACAAATTATGAGGGTGAGCAAGGCAATGCTGAGCAAACGGAGATTTATATATGAGCATGTCATGCTTTTTCTACTAACTCCAGATTATTTTCATGATTCTTGAGGTGATAAGTGTGCTTTAACACTCGGAACAGGACAGGAGGGTGCACTTCCCCCAGAACTTTTATGCTTTTTTTATGCTCGGTGGAACGCATTAAAAAGCTATTTAACTGATCATCCAGATTAGCCTCGCAGGTTTTAATCTTCCTTTGTAAATCCACTATTTCCAAAGCATTGGCTTCGGGATCCTCTTTCAATTGCACCAGCTCACGGGTTTTTTGCATTAGCAAAGCTCGGTAATAGGGACTGATGGCAACCTCAATTTCCGTTTTGGAAGCAGGGGTGGGTTTTACCGTTGCGATAGAGATGGAGCCACCAGCCTGAATTGTATCACCTCTGATCTCGCTATTTACCTCGTCGCCATAGATGTCGTTGCTGCAAACCACAAACGAGCTTTCAATAATGCCTGCAAACCTGATTTGGCCATTGCAAAACACTCGTGCTTCTCTGATATTATGGCAGTTGAGATCACCGGACACATCTATGCCCTTGCCGTGAGTGCCGATTATTTCTCCTTCCACATACAGGTCGCCCGCGCAGACAATCTGACAGGAATGCAGATCGCCTTTTATGGTTAAATTGCCCTCGCAGCGTAGGTTTCCATAGGCAAGATTACCTTGCACAATAGTATCAATCGGGATGTTTATAATAGCTCCTGTGGGTATATCTTCTGCATGGACAATTAACAAGTTGAGCACATTGATGCGCTCTTGTTCATCCAAAAACGGGTATCCGGATTTCTGGGCGATGAATTCTCCTGTGGAGGGTTCGAAACTAACACCATCTCCCACAAGTAATTTGGCTTGTTCTGCATCTACGGATGTGCGGTTAATTAGCTCGCCAAAGATGTCGTAGATGCTGCCACCCTGTTCAAAAATATTGTTGGAGTAGAGCGCAACGCAACTGCCGGAATTCATAAACTTCAGCTTTTCCAGATCGGTAAAACTGATCCCATGAGCTAAATTTAGCTGCAACTCCGGATTAAAATTGTAGCGTAGCGCACTGCTGGTTTCTCTCTCAGAACTGATGGCAATTGGGAAAGGAACATCAAACTCCTTTTCCAAAGAGTTTTCTCTGATGTTGCGCATGGCTTCGTCAAATCCATATTTAATCCCTGCTTCGTCAATTAATGCCAGGATGTCGCCCTCGTCTATCAGCTTACCGGTTTTTTTAATAGTCAGCCAGGCTGAGCGAGTTTCCTGCCTAAGCTCCAGAATAAGGTTTCCAGTTTTATTAGTAAATGTTTTATTCATTAATGATACCCACAAGGTTAATTTGGCGGTTTTTGGTTCCTTCTCGCCGGAATGAGTAATACGCTGCGTTTTCAAAAGTGCATTCCAAAACATTCTCAATGTTCTTAAAGGTAATCCCAGCTTGCCGCAATTGCTGAAAGATGCTTTTTCTGATGTCTATGTGGCGGGGCAGATTGACAGCCGGATGCAAACCCAGTTCTTTTTGGCTTTCAATGAAATGATCATAGATTTCCCGGCTTACTTCGTAGTGCTGCTGGCAAATACCCGCTCCGATGTAAGCAGTAATATCAGCAGGATTACACCCGAAATGCAATTTCATTTGTCGAATAGCTTCTCCAGCAATGTTCTTACGGGTTCCTTCGCGTCCGCTGTGCAAAGCTGACACTACCATTTGTTTGCTGTCCATCAAAATAATGGGAGTGCAATCGGCAGTTCGAATTAGCAAAAACTGGTTGGGTATATTGGTTATAATACCATCTGCCACAGGGATTTGAGGTTTATTTCCAATTCCCGCCCCGCAATCTGCCTCACTACAAATATGAACCTGCTTGGAATGAGTTTGATCCGCAATCACAAGTCGTTGGACAGGTATCGTTTTGCCATCTACTACAAAGTCCTGCTGCTGGCTCATCAAAGAGCGATAATCGGGCTCATGGCTTCCAAGATGAAAGAATATTTTCATAGCTGTTGCGGCAATGGAGTAATTACTTTGGTTCTGTAAACACTTGTGTTGTTTGCCGATATTAGCATTCGTAAAATACTACGTTTAAAATGTGGAATTAATCGCAACCCATTCAGCGACCACAACAGGAAGATGGAGGCGCAGATTAAAAGCGTGTAACGTGCTCCAATCCTGCTGGATAAGCTCCCCATCAGTAAACTGCCAAAGGGAGACATGCTGGAAAAGGCCATTGTGTATAGGCTGATCACTCTGCCTCGCATTTCGTGAGACACTACGCTTTGGATTAGGGTGTTGGTAGAAGCCATAGTCATCATTCCGGTAAAGCCGATAAACAGCATTAGAAACATACTGAAAGCCACCGAACGTGAAAAAGAGAAAATGATAAGAGCAGCACTAAAAGCAAGGCCAGTAAGAACCAAGCGTGGTGCCATACCCTTGATGTTTTTCCTTGAGGCCAGGATCATTGAGCCAGTTAAAGCACCTATCCCCACGGTGGACATCAATAATCCCTGCGTTCCGGAATTGCCCTGTAAAACATCTTTGGCAAAAATTGGCATCAAAGTTGTGTAAGACATTCCAAATAGTGTATATACTGCCAAATTGGTAACCAAAAAACGGATGGGGAAATTGTGCCAGGAATATCTCCAGCCCGCAACAATCTTGCTAATAGTGGATTCCGAGGTTTTGGGAACATGGGGATAGCTGATGCGAATCATGCACAGGGTTATGATAACCGGAATGTAAGATATAGCGTTTATGGCAAAACACACACCCTCGCTAAACATGATGATTAGAAACCCACCCACGGCAGGGCCAATCAACCTTGCGCCATTGAACATGGCAGAATTTGTGGCTATAGCATTGGGCAGCATACTGCGCTTTTGCACCAGATCAATTACAAAACTTTGACGTATGGGGGCATCAATTGCTTCTATAATTCCTTGGATTGCGGCAAGGATTAATAATGGGAATCGAACATCTTTGTTTATAACTCCGGTCAGCACCAGCACCGCCAAGACTGAAGTTTCCAAAAAAAAGGCAATTTGAGTGATTATCATAGTGTGATGCCGGTTCCATCTATCTGCCCAGGCACCCGCAAAGGGACTGATAAAAACCGAGGGTATCATGGACACAAAACTCACCAACCCAAGCAAAAAAGCTGATCCGGTTAAGCGGTAAACAAACCAACCCATGGTAACACGCTGAATCCAGGTTCCAATTAGCGAAAGCCCCTGCCCCATAAAGAACAAACGGTAATTTCGGATTGTAAGAGAAACGAACAGGGATTTGATATGGCTAAACATTACTACAAGATAAAGCGGGAGAGATCTTCACTTTCAATCACGGGTGCCAGTCTTTCGGTTACCATCTTTTTGGTTACTTTTACACTTTTCAAGGTGCTGGAGGGCATTTCAAATAAATAGTCGTCCAAGAGCGTATTCATTATGGTGTGCAGTCTCCGAGCTCCAATATCTTCCATTTTTTCGTTTGCCAGTGCGGCAAAACGGGCAATTTCATTCACTGCATCGTTTACAAATTTCAGCTCTACTCCCTCACTGCGAAAAATGGCACGATACTGCTTGGTCAGCGAGTTTTCGGGCTCAGTTAAAATCTGCTCGAAGTCTTTTTGGGTAAGGCTGTTCAGTTCCACTCTAATCGGGAACCTTCCCTGCAATTCCGGAATCAGATCCGAGGGTTTGGCAGTGTGAAATGCTCCGGCTGCAATAAACAGGATGTGCGATGTATCAATCATGCCGTGTTTTGTAGGAACTTTGCTGCCTTCCACAATGGGCAGAAGGTCTCTTTGCACGCCACTGCGCGAAACATCAATGCCAGCATGTTTATCGGATGTGGCGATTTTGTCTATCTCATCAATAAAGATAATCCCATTTTCTTCCACAGCTTTTTTGGCAGTTTCCGTCAGCTTGTCCTTGCTGATCATGCTGGAGATTTCACTTTCGGTAAAGCGTTTTAGGGCAGCAGCGACCGTAGTTCTGATTTTGCGGTTACTCCCCTTTCCGGGCAGTAAATTAGCAAACATCTCGCTAAAGTCTATGTCCATCAAATCCATTCCAGGTCCCGGCATAATCTCAAAATTGTGATATCCATCTCTTTCAGGCTCTACTTCTATCTCTTTTTCGTCCAAAGCTCCGGAAATCAGCTTGTTACGCATCTTATCGCGGCTGCGAATATAACGATCCAATTCTGGACTATTTGCACTTGAGCTTTGCTTTATCTTTTTGCTACGGGGCAGTAAAATATCTAAAACCATTTCGCGGGCAGCATGTTCTGCACCAGGACGCACTTCTTCCACCATTTTGTCGCGAACTTGACTTACAGAGTAGTTCATCAATTCGCGCACCATGGATTCCACATCGCGGCCAACATAGCCAACTTCCGTAAACTTAGAGGCTTCCACCTTGATAAAGGGTGCCCCTGTAAGCCGTGAAATCCTTCTGGCAATTTCAGTTTTACCTATGCCGGTTGGCCCAATCAGGATGATGTTGTTGGGCATTATTTCGCCTTTGATGTCTCCCGAAATCTGCTGTCTGCGCCAGCGGTTTCTAAGGGCAATCGCCACGCATCTTTTGGCCTGGTTTTGGCCAATAATGTATTTATCCAGCTCTTCCACAATGCGTTGCGGAGTAAGTGATTCGTTGTTTGCCAAGATTATAACTCCTCTACCAGATAGTTGTTGTTGGTATAAATGCAAATGCCGGAGGCAATTTCGATGGCTTTTACCACTATCTCTGTTGCGCTTAGCTTTGTGTTGTTTGATAGGGCGCGGGCTGCTGCAAGTGCATAGTTTCCGCCACTTCCGATGGCAATAATGTTGTCATCGGATTCCAGCACATCACCCACTCCGCTAATCAATAAAATACCGTCTTTATCACCGGCTACCAGCATGGCTTCTAAGCGACGCAAAACTCTGTCCTGACGCCAGTCTCTGGCCAAATCAATAGCTGCTTTGCGCAGATTGCCTTTGTTGCTTTTCAGTTTTTCTTCAAACTTTTCCAGAAGGCTGAAAGCATCAGCAGTGGCACCGGCAAAACCGATTATTACTTTACCATCAAAAATGCGGCGAACTTTTTGGGCTTTACCCTTTAAAATAGTATCGCCCAAAGTTACTTGTCCATCACCGCAAATTGCAGTTTTTCCATTCTTGTGAATGCCTATTATTGTGGTTCCATGCATTTCCATCAGTGATCCTTTTCAGGGGTTGAGTTGGTATTATCGTCTGCGGGTTGATCGGTGGATTCTGGCTTTTCCGGTTTTAGCTCGGAAGCTTCGGAGGCTTCATCCATTGGGGTTTCTGTCTTTTCCGCTCTTATCAGGGCATCGCTGTGTTCAAAGCGCAATTCCAGAGCTTTTTTATGTTTACCGGTAACCAATTCTATCTCTGAGGGGCTGATATTGGCCAGGACAAGCTCAAAAATCTCATCTGTGCCCAAAGTTTCCTTTTCCTGCAATTCTTGTGCCAACAGCTCCATCAGGGGACGGTGAGATTTCAAAATACTTTTTGCTTCGGCGTAAGCTTCGGCTATTGTCCCTCTAATTTCGCTATCCACCATGCGGTTAGTTTCATCGCTGTGCACATCACGAGAGCCAAGTTCTTTTCCCAGAAATATTTCGCCCTGTTCTTTGCCAATGGTCATAGGGCCAATTTTATCACTCATACCCCAGGAACAAACCATCCTTTTGGTGATGTCGGTGCAACGTTCCAAGTCATTACCTGCACCGGTTGTAAGCTCGTTAAACATAATTTCTTCCGCAGCTCTTCCGCCCAACAGGGTAACCAAAAGTTGCTTCAGATACCCCCGCGAATATCCAGACTTATCGCTTAGTAAATAGTGTGTGGCACCACCTGTAAAACCGCGGGGAATAATGGAAACCTTATGCACAGGCTCGGTTCTATCCTGAAATATTGAGGTAAGCACATGCCCAATTTCGTGAAAGGCAGTAAGGCGTTTATCCTCTTCGGGAATCACCCTGCTTTTCTTTTCTTTTCCTAAGGTCAGCTTATCTTTGGCATTTTCAAAATCATGCATCTCGATCTGAGTTTTGTTTTTACTGGCGGCAATTAAGGCGGCTTCATTCACCAGGTTTGCCAAATCTGCTCCGCTAAAACCCGGGGTTCCGCGTGCAATTAATTCCAAATGAACATCTTCTGAGAGCGGAACCTTGGCAGAATGAACTTTCAAAATCTCAGTGCGCCCTTTAATGTCGGGTAAATCCACTGTTACCTGCCTGTCAAAACGACCGGGACGCAACAGCGCAGGGTCCAGGATGTCGGGACGGTTTGTGGCTGCGATTATTATCACAGCTTCATTGGGTTCAAATCCATCCATCTCCACTAACAACTGATTCAGCGTTTGTTCGCGTTCGTCATGTCCGCCCCCAAGTCCGGTGCCGCGATGTCTGCCGACTGCATCAATTTCGTCTATGAAGGTTATACAAGGTGAGTTCTTTTTGGCTTGTTCAAACAGGTCGCGCACTCTGGCTGCGCCAACTCCCACAAACATTTCTACGAAGTCTGATCCGCTGATGGAGAAAAATGGAACTCCCGCTTCTCCCGAAACTGCTTTGGCCAAAAGAGTTTTGCCGGTTCCGGGACGCCCTACCAAAAGCACACCGCGGGGAATTCTTCCGCCTAAACGCTGAAACTTTTTGGGATCCTTTAAAAACTCCACAATTTCCTGAAGCTCTTCTTTGGCCTCATCCACTCCGGCTACGTCATTAAATGTGATGCCCGATTTACTTGCTTCGTGCAGCCTGGCTTTGCTTTTGCCAAAACTGAAAGCCTTGGAATTTTGGGCATTCATCCCGCGTAAAAAGAAGAACCAGAAGATTATCAGCAGCAGAATTGGCAGCATGTAAGATAGCAAGCCTGCCCACCTTGAAGGTCTTGTGGCACTTACCTTTACGCCCATACTAACCAGGCTGTCCACCAGTCCGGGATTTTCAAAGGGCAGAGTTGTGAGGTATTTTTTATTTGCCGTATCAGCATAGATGATGTCTTTTTCCGCAAACTGAGCCTGAGCTATTTGGCGGGATGCAACACGTATCACAAAATTGCTGTAACTTTCTTTGGTTATCTGTTCCTTGGCTTTGTTAAAGGTATTAAACAGCAGCAAAGACAGCAGGATCAACATAATAATCAAAGGCAGCGAGAAAGCTGATTTGCGGGTTACGGGCACAGGAGTTTTCTGGTCTTCGGAAAATAGTTTTTGTTGCGGGCTTTTATCCTTGCCATTTCGCTTTTTGATAAAATACATCCTGACAGCACTTATCACTGAAATTATCAAAAGCGCATAGATGAACCAATTTATCATTGTAGAGAATTGGGCAAACACACTTGTGGCATCCGGAGCTGTAGTCAAACTGTCGGAATTTTGGGCTGTTAAAAACCCAAAACCGCTTGTTCCCAAAAGGACTAATAGGTTTTTGATCATTGATACAGCTCTTCTTTCAGGATACCTATATAGGGAAGATTACGATATTTTTCTGCAAAATCCAGCCCATAACCAACCACAAATTCGTTCTTTACATTAAAGCCCACAAAATCGAAAGTTACCTCAATCTTGTGCGCTTCCGGTTTGTCCAACAGCACACATGTGCGCAGGCTGCTAGGTTTGTGTTGCCATAGGTAGTCCTTTATGTATTCCAAAGAAAGTCCGGAATCCACAATATCTTCCACCACAATTACATCGCGTCCGCTGATGTCTATATCTATATCTTTCCTGATTTTTACCACACCGCTACTGCTGGTTCCGGCTCCATAACTGGAGATGGCTAAAAAATCCATTTCTATGGGAATGGTTATGGCACGCACCAAATCGGCCATAAACATAAAACCGCCTTTTAGAATGCCTATCAAAATGGGTGTTTTCCCATTGTATTCGTTCGAAATATCCATTCCAATCTCGCGAATACGGGTTTGAATTTTGTATTCATCAAAGAGAACGGCGGAAATATCACAATTCATCTGATTCATCGTTTCCTCTTTTATCGCTTTTCTTTTTCTTGGCTGCCCGATTGGGCTTTGTGGTTATAGGCTCTGCAGTAATTTGCAAATAGTGGGTGCTGGTTTCATCCCTACGCACACGGTTATCAATGCGATAGCCCACAATCCAAAACAAGATTTCCCCATCATCAAATAGGGGTAACGAATCCCTATCATATTTAGGGACTTTTTCGTCAATAAAAAACTCTTTCAAACGTTTGAATTGATTCATACCGAAGGGGATAAAGCGGTCTCCGGGTTTGCGAAACCGGATTTTGAAGGGATACTTTATCTTGTCGGCATCAATGATGATGTTATAAAATGCTTCTTCGGGATTAGGCTCTTTTGGAAGCACCTTTAAATATCTGAAACTAAAGCGGTAATCTCCATAAACTGCCCTGGCTCTATCTGCCTCAATTTCTATAAATTCACTTTCTGCACCGGGGAGGGCATCGTTACCAGTGAAGAAAATCAACTCTTCATACAGTTTTTTCACGCTTACGCCATGGGGGAGAGCCAGCTTTTTGCTGCCCTGCGAAAACAGCACCTCTTCCACTGCATCATAGTGCACTCCCATAAAATCCACTTCATGACCGCACAGCTTTCTAAAGATAAGGCGCATCAGATAATAGCGTTCTATGGGGATTAGTTTCTGCATTCCCGCCAGATCCAGGCTGATTTTGCCCTGAGCCGCATCCAGAGTCAGGCGCTTAAGCTGCTTTTTGGTTCGTTCCAATAGTAAATTATCTGCCTGTAAAAAGATATCTGCAAGTCTGTTGAGGTGTTGTTTTACCCCCGGATTATATTCGCTAATCAGTTTTGGAATCAAATCGTTTCTCATCCTATTGCGGTTAAAGCTGTTATCCAAGTTGCTATTATCGGTTTGCCAGGGAATTTTTGCCTCAATCAGCACTTTTTCCAGTTCTATTCGGCTGAAACACAGCATGGGATGCACAATTTTTCCTGCGATGGGTTTAATTCCGGCCATGCCGCAAATCCCTGCACCCCGAAACAGGTTTTGTAACACAGTTTCCGCTTGATCGTCACTGTGATGAGCCAACAGAATTTTGTCAAATTGATAGTTTTCCAACACTTGGTTAAACATGGCAAAACGGGCTTTTCGAGCCTGGTTTTCCAGATTGCCGGTAGGGCTGATAGTGGCTTTTCGGATGATAATAGGCACATTCAAAAACAAACAAAGCTGCTTTACAGCCATTTCATCAGCATCGCTTTCGGCTCCTCTTAATTGGTGATTTACATGCACAGCCAGCAACGAAACATTCAAAACTCTACGCAAACGCGCCAAGAGAAACAGCATGGCATTGGAATCTGCTCCCCCGGAGCATCCCAAAATCAGCTTGTCTTCGCTTTTGATAAGTTCCTTGCTTTTTATGTAGTTATCCAGCCGCTTCAACGCCTGTTCAATCACCATTGGCTCTTCCTTAACACCTTGAAATTTATTAGAAATCTATGTTTTCCGAATGCCTTGGCTTGTCAATAGCAAATTGGGCAAACCGTTAATCCAAACCTTGTTGAGATCGTTGCACATGGCGATACAATAATGTCGTTCCCGCGGAGGCGGGAATCCAGCCCTGATGAGTTCCATAGGAAAGGCAGATAACTATTTATATTTCAACTATCTATACCTGCCATCCCTCTGGGATTCTTGAAGGCTGGATTCCCGCCTCCGCGGGAACGACACAAAGAACCGATTTTCTGGGAGTTATCGACAATTATGCTACGGTCTTCTGATGAATGTAACCTTACTTCTGCCGAAACTTCTGCCATTTACAATCAGATTTATGAAGTAAATTCCGTTTGTAATAGGCCGTTGACAGTCATCTTTACCATCCCAATCATAGCTAATTTCCCCTATTTTGGTATATTGCATGGGAAACCGTTTCACCATCTGTCCTTTAAGATTGTAAATTACACAGGAAATCTGTCCTGCGGTGAGGAGTTTCGCTTTCAAAGTAACCCGCTCTGTGAAGGGATTTGGGAAACTTGATACAATCACAATGGGAATGGGGTTTTGCAAGTCTGAAACACTAACCGGTTCTTCCCACAAAAATGGATATCCGCTATTATTGTTACCGCTTAAGTCTACATTCCAAATGTTTTCAAAATCCCAGCCAACATAGGTATTGGGAGCAAATCTGTAGGTCATTTCTATTGTGGTTCTGCCTTCGCCAAAATTATGGTCAACCGGACCAGATACATCCGTATTCCAGTAACTACCGCTAATTACACCGGGATTGGCATTACTCACCAGTCCGCCGATACTATTGCCACCCAGAAAAGAAGCTACAGAATAACTGTTCGTGAGGGTAGAGGTCAAATCCAGTTGTCCCGTAATACCGCCAGCTATTTCTGTTCCGCTAATCTGTCCGGAAAAGAAACAGTTTTCTATGTTTGAGCTGCTTCTGGTCATCCCAACCAAGCCACCTGTGGACATCAGGGTATTCAGAGTAGCAAATGCATAAGAATTAGATATATTACTGTGAACCGAGTCGCCTACTAAGCCTCCGCAACTATCGTCCCCGCTGATTACCGCTACTGTCTTACAGTTGTCAATTTGAGCGAAATTTGCCCATCCCACAAGTCCGGCGGTATAGTGAAACCCGCTGACGGTAACTTGCGTTTCGCAATTTTGAATGGTGGTATAGTTGTTTGCAGTTCCCGCCAGACCGCCTGTATCATTAGCTAAGCTTGATATTTCGCCACTTATGAAACAATTAGTAATTTGCTCTGCCGAAGCAATTCCAACTAAAATTCCGGATGAGCTGGAACTGACTATGTAGCATCCCTGCAACCGGATGTTTTGCAACTGCCCGTTTTCAGCTTTTGCAAACAGCCCCCTGTGATAAGAAGAGGGGTCATTGATGATTAAATTGTAGATAGTATGTCCATTTCCATCATATACTCCGCTGAATGCAGTTACCGCTCCGATTGGATTCCATCCGGTGCCAAGGTTGTAAGGCGCAATTCCCAAGTCAATATCATTAATCTGGACAAAATGACAGGTCAAATAATTGCGCACACTATTCAGTTCGGCTGCTGTGCTTACTTGATATGGATCTACCTCTGTTCCGAAACCACCGGAAAACTGAGCAAAAAGACAACCCGTTGCTAAAGCCAGCAGGCAGATAAGCCATGCGATTTTATAAAGGTTTGTAGACTTCATTGTCATACCTCTTTCTTATAAATTGAAACCTGTTTGTCACATGTTTATCATTTAAAAATACTGTCAAGCAAAAAACTATGCAGCCATTCTCAAGGCCTTGGCAGTTACCCATAAAAAAACCCGAAGTCCATGAACTCCGGGTTTAAGTATGCTTGTCTGTTTTTGGTTTAGATATGCTTATTCAGCTTCTCCACAATCTTTTCTTTCTGCACCAGGCCGATCAGTTGGTCGCTAACTGCGCCACCCACAAAGATCAGCAAAGTGGGAATGGACATGATAGAGTATTTTCCTGCGATATCGGGAGATTCATCAATGTTTACCTTCACGAATTTCACCTTGCCTTCCATCTCGTCCGCAAGTTTCTGAATGGTGGGGTTCAACGCTTTGCAGGGTCCACACCAGGGTGCCCAAAAATCCACCAGAACGGGGAGATCAGACTTCAGAACTTCGGTTTCGAAGGAAGCGGCGTTTGCTTCGAAGATAGCCATTTTGCTTACTCTACGATGGCCAGAATGTCGCTCTTGGAAAGGATGAGCAGCTTATCGCCGTCCAGCTCGATTTCGGTGCCGGCATATTTGCCGTAGAGAACTTTGTCTCCCACCTTCACAACTTTCATCAAATCTTCATCGGTGCCCACGGCAATTACTTCTGCCATCTGGGGTTTTTCTTTCGCTGTATCGGGGATGATAATCCCACCAATAGTCTTTTCCTGAGTTGCGGCGTTTAGTTTGACCACAACGTGATCTTCAATAGGTCTAAGTTTCATGGTAACCTCCATAATTTATCTGTAGTGTTTACAACTTACAGTATAAGCGGCATCGCCACTTTAGCAAACACAATTTCAGACTGCTAATTTCTGTCAAGCAAAATCGCTCCCAAATTTTTCTCCATTTATCCCCATAATATTAGTTATTTTTACTCAAATTGCACTTAAAGCTTGACAAATTCCTGCTCTGAAAAACTATCATTTCACGCCATAATAGAATTTAAACATGAGTTATAAGATAAAACATGCCCCGCAAATCGTAATCGCATTTGTCAGCATACCGGTGTTGGTGTTGCTGGCAGCCCTGGTGTTTATTGCCATCCGGCAGAACCTGTTGGAGAAGAAGTATGTATATCACAGTGTCCTTTCCAACGCCATGGGGATATCTACTCAAACCCCAGTATTATACAGAGGTTTCGAGGTTGGCAGGGTGCGCAGTTTTGTCTTGGAAAATGATGGTAATATCGGGCTGAAATTTAACATTTTGGAGCGATACAAAAATATTATGATTCGTGGCTCGGTGTTGGTGCGCAATACCAATCCGGTAACCGGAAAAACTAACCTGGAGTTTATTCGTAATCCCAATTCCCACATCACTTTGCCAGATGAAAGCAGCATTTTATCCTCCGATTTTCCCGAGGGCAAGCAGCAGTTAAAGCTAATTGCACCTCAGCTTAGCGATCCTATTTCGGTGATAATTGCAAATTTAGCAGAGCTGTCCACAGCTTTAACAGAAGACAATAATGCGGACAAAGGCTCTCTCCCTCGGCTCCTGGTAAATTTGGCCGATGCTGCCGAAAAGGCCAAGGCCGGCCTAGTTGATGCTCAGATTGCCATGGCAGAATTGGCAAGATTGGCAGGTAACTTGAATAAAGACAACAATCCCGACAGCGGTGTTTTGCTGCGAACCATAAATAATCTGGCTGATTTATCTGATGGCCTGAACAAACGCCTTAGAGATTTGGACGGCATTTTGCACAGCGTTCAAACCGGTGTGGATAACTATTCCAGGCCGGATTCGCTGCTGATAAAGATGTTAGATCCTCAACAGGAACTGATTTTAAAACCGCTTTCTGCAACCTTAACCAATCTGTCTAATGCTGCAGACGAAATGACAGGCATCCTGGCCACGGTGAATAATCCTGAGCTGAGGCTGATGTTAAATAACCTGAATGACAGCCTGGCCAAGGCGAAAAAGACTTTGGATGCCCTGAATAATAATCCTCTGCTGCGCAAAGGTATTGTCCCAACCCAGCAGATGCAGATTCCCTCTCCAAAACGTATGCACGAGGTGAATAGTGCGCCATAGTTGGTTGTGGCTCTTGTGTTTGCTTGTCTTTGCGTGCTCAAATTTGAAACTGCCCCAACATCCGCAGGTGAAAGAAACTGCCGATGTGCAATTGCGTTATGCTTTGCAGATGGAAGCGAACCGTGATTATCAGGGTGCAGAAGACGGATTTAATGGGGCTTTGGATAAATACTACAGTTTTGGCGAGCTTAAAGGTCAATTGGCATGTTTAAGCGGTTTGGCGCGTTTGGAATTGGCTGCCGGAACATCTGAGGAAAACAACTCTGCCCTAAAACGGATGGAAGATTTGATTGGCAGTACAGCACTTGAGCTGGATTATTATCTTTTGCTGTTCAAAGTGCATAAACTGCAGTTGGAAAAGGATTATCGGGGGATTTCCCAGCTTGCTGTCCCCGAAAAAACTATGCCGTTGGAAGAATCCTTGCAGCTTGCCATAGCCAAAATTCAAGCAGATAGTTATCTGCACATTTCTACGCCGCAGCAGGCAAAAGAACTGCTAAAAGATAGCAAAAAACTGCATAAGCAGATAAAGCAACGCCGGACTAACAGCCTGGAATTGCTGTCCTCAGCCTGGTATGCCCTGGGTTATTTTTACCATACCCAAAAGGATTATGCGCAAGCAGACAAATATTTGGACAAAGCTATGGACTGGGATTACCGGTTTGGCAATTTAAGCGGATTGGGGCATTGCCTGTGGCTGAAGGCAAAAAACGCTGCTGCGCAAGCTAAAATACATGAGTCCAAGTCATTTTACACAAGGGCAGAGGGGATATTTACCAGCCTGGGAGAAACTGATCTCCTGCAGGCAATCCGGCTGGAAATGACTGTCCTGAAAGGAGAATCGCCATGAATATGAATGGTAAAAAAGCCCTGATTTTGGGGCTTGCAAATAAGCACAGCATAGCCTATGCCATTGCCAAAGCCCTGGCTGAAAACGGAGTAGAGATAATTTTGTCATACGCTTCTCCGGCATTGGCAAAAAGAGTGCTGCCCATTGCCGATGAACTTGGCATTAAGGATTGCATTCAATGCGATGTCAGCAAAGATTATGACATCCAAAACCTGCTTAGGCTGGTGAAGGGGAAATGGGATAGCTTGGATTATCTGGTGCATTCTGTAGCATTTGCGCCAAGTAATGAGCTAAATATACCCTTCCATGAAACTTCCAGACATGGTTTTTTAACTGCCCTGGATATCAGTGTTTTCTCACTGATAGCCACCTTGCGGGAAGCTGAGCCTTTGCTGCATTCCGGCAGTAGTGCCATTACCCTTAGTTATTACGGTTCACAAAAGGTGGTTCCCAATTATGGAGTTATGGGCATAGCAAAAGCTGCTTTGGAAGCCAGCGTCCGCTATCTGGCACATAGTTTGGGTGAAAAAGGCATCCGGGTAAATGCAATTTCTGCGGGACCGCTTAGAACTTTATCTTCCTCTGCGATTGGGGGAATTGCTCAATTGCAACGCAGAATAGAAAAAACTGCTCCCTTGGCACGTAACATTGAACCAGAGGATGTGGCCAAGTCTGCACTATACCTGCTATCAGACCTTGCTTCCGGTGTAACCGGCGAAACATTATATGTGGATGCCGGAATAAATATAATGGCGTATTGAGATATGAAACTATTAACCAACGCTTTACTGCCCACTTTGTCTGCTGCCTTCAAAAGAGTGAACGTCTTGTTTGAGGATAAGATAATAAAAATATCAGCAGATGAGATTGCTATTGATGAGGATGTGGAAGTAATCGATGCTCAGGGAATGATTATCCTTCCCGGGGGTGTGGATCCTCATGTTCATATTCTAACAAGCGATGCCTCTGCTGCACAAGATGTATCCAACTTTACCCAATCCGCTCTGAAGGGTGGCTGGACAACTTTGGCAGAGCTTAGTTATCATACACAAAGCCCAATATTCACTCCCGGTGATCTGCAAAAAAAGGTGGAACTTGTAAACGAAAATGCCTGGACAGACATGGCTTTGTGGGGTCATGTGGATATTGGAGAATATCCCTATCATGCCGAAGCAGCACAAGAATTGTGGGGAAAAGGTGTGGTGGGAATTGCTCTGACAGCACCTTCGCCCAATGCAGCCATCCCCGAAATCAGTTTTACCGAGATCATGGATTTGTTTTTGGACATTTACGAAAGTGATACGGTTTTTGCCTTTCAGGGTTATGATCACGAAAAGCATCCCAATTTTAGCGGAACAGCCCAGATGGATGCAATTAAAAAGATTTTGCGTCGGATGCAAGAGAACCCTATACACATACCCAGAGTTTCGGCTTATCCTACCATTGAATTCATCAATACAATTTCCAAGCGGAGTGATATCTCGTTTGCCATTGCGGTAAGCGATCTGATGGCCATGTTTAATGGTGAAGTATTTAATAGCGACTACGAATGCGATTTCAGTGAATACTTTGATCTGCTATATGAATTGCTGGGCACCAAAAAGATATATTTGATTTCCAATTGCAGTGCAACTCCTGACAAGAATGCAGATTACTGTGAGCTGTTTAAGGGAACCCAACCTGAAATATTTGGCTATTCATATTTGTGGGTGCTTTCCGAACTATGGAAAAACCGCAAGGTAAACCTGGCAACCTGCATCAAAATGACCAGTGAAAATGCAGCAAAAAGACTGGGTATATACCCGCAAAAAGGCTGTCTGGAAGCTGGTTCAGATGCTGATTTTGTGCTTTACAATCCGGAAATTAATACTACAATCAAAATCGGCAAAACCAAAGAAACGGAATTAACGGGCAGCTTCGAAAGCGTATTTATAAAAGGCACCAAGGTAGCGGGAAATGGTTTTAAAAGCCTGCGCAAAGGCAGTTACATTGCTCGCAGCAGTAACCCCAAACGCCGCCATAACAACACTACCTGGATTTAAAACTTTAGGAGACAATGTGCAACAAAGTATCAGTTACCTTCATGTAAAGCTATTGCAGCATCCTGAGCTTCAGTATGTAATGCGTATCCAAGCCTGGCAAACCGACTTCCTACGCTTTTACCACAGCCAGACCAACTACAACATAAGTAAAAGCAGCATCAGTTTATCCACAACTATTTACAAAGGCAAAAAAAGCTACAGCTTTGAGATAGACGATCCTCATCCTGCTAAAACTGACAAAGCTTTGGCCCTGGCTCTTTCTATTATCGACAGCCTGCCCGATGATCCCGATTTTGTGGATATCGAAAATGACCAGACCATGGCGGAACCACGCAAAATTGCCAATAATATAGAAGCTATTCCTTTAACCCTGAAGACCCAGATTCTGCAGCAACTGGCTGATGCCGCAAAGCCCTATGATTTTGAGATATATGGAACCTTCATCTGCAATTACAGCACAGAGCGTTTAATCAATAGCAACGGCCTGGATAAGATTAGCATTGTCAGCCCTATCTACCTGGAAGTAAAAGCGGTTCACAACAAAAGCCAAATCACGGTGATGGAAACTTATGGCGGGGATGACTTCAGCTATTTTGATTTGAAAGACTTCCAAACCCGCTTGCTGGCAAAGATTTGCTATTGTGGAACAGAGTGTGTGGATGTAGAGCCAGGGCATTACCAAGTGGTTTTAGCCCCAAGGTGTCTGGCAGAATTTGTGCAATATCTTGGCTATGGCATGAGTGCTCGTTCTTTGGATCAGCGTAGTAGCTTTTTTGAAGGAAAACTGGATAAGCTTGTTTTTCCTGCCAATATCAGTATTACAGACGACCCGCATGATCCCGAAATGATTCGCAAGGATTACGGTTCCGATGGGCACATCTATAAAACTTTGAGTTTGATAGATAAAGGGGTTTTCCGCAACTTCCTGTGCAACAATTACTATGCGCACAAAACCGGACAGCCTAAAAACGGCAACACTGCTTCCTGTTTAAAGATCGCCACAGGAGATAAAACGCTTGAAGAGCTGATCGGTTCTGTGAAAAAGGGTTTATACATTTCCAGTCTGCATTATATGAATTTTATTAATCCTAAAGAAACTTCACTCACCGGTTTAACCAGAGATGGAACTTTCCTGATTGAGGATGGTAAAATTACCAAAGTAGTAAAGAATCTCCGTTTTACTGAACGCATCGAACGCATCTTGAACAATGTAATTGCCTTGGAAAACAGGTCGTTCACTATACCTTTTTCCGAAAACTACCAGGCTTTTGATATTGAAACTGTAAGGGCACCTCATGCTCTGGTAGCAGATTTTAACGTTACATCTTCCACTCACACCATTTAGGAGGGATTGAAATGGAACAACTTATCAAAAATACCGCCGCCAAATTGCTTCGTCCCGACATCCAATTTGCAGACGTCCGGATCACAAGTACGGATTATGAAGATATTACCTTCATGAATGGTAACCTGCGAAACTACAGCAGCGGTATCGGCTCTCCAGCCATTGGCATCAGAGTGCTGATTAATGGCTGTTGGGGTTTTGCCGGAGCCAAAGAACTGAAAGAAAGCAAGATAGAAAGTCTGATTAGCCAGGCTATCGCAAATGCCAAGCATGGCAGTAAGTTTACTCACAATGCGGTGCAATTTCCAGCTAATAAACCCACAACTGCCGAATACCATCATCTGCCCAAGATCAATCCCTTTCTGATGGACAGAGCCGAAAAGGTGGACTATTTACAAAAACTGGCCACAGAAATTGCTCCTGCCAACAAGATAGTCTATTCCTATGTTAGTGCCAGTTTTATGCGGCAGGAAAAGCATTATGCCAATTCCGAAGGCAGCTACAGCCATACTTCCTTTTACAACACAATGCCGGCTATGATGGTTGTGGCCTCCGATGGTGGCCCGGTGCAATCACGAAACTGGCCCGGAGACATGAGTGCCGGTAGAGGTGGATTCGAGCTATTTTACGAGCAGGAATTTGCCCAAAACACTCAGCGGATAATCAAAGAAGCCACTGATTTGCTTTCGGCTCCCACAATTGAGGAAGAGAAAGCTGACATTATTATCGGCAACAGCCAACTGGCGTTGCAATTACACGAATCAGTCGGTCATGCAACCGAGGCAGACCGCATTTTTGGTATGGAAATATCCTATGCCGGTAAAACCTTTGTAAAGCCCGAAATGCTGAGGAAATATCAATACGGTTCACCAATATTGAATGTCTATTCCGACAGCACCGATCTCAGAGGGATGGGTTTTCATCCCATGGACGATGAAGGAGTTCCGGGCAGAAAGGTTGATATCATCAAAAACGGTGTTTTGATGGATCAGCAGACTTCACGACATATTGCTCATATGCTGGGGTTGGAGCCATCATCCAATATGAAGGCTTCTTTTGCCGATGATTTTCCCTTGGTGCGCATGACCAATCTGTGTATTGCACCAGGAAAAGGCAGCCTGGAAGAGCTGATTAAATCCACCGAAAACGGCTACCTGCTGGACTTTAACAAAACCTGGAGCATAGATGATAACCGCAATAACTTCCAGTTCACCACCGAAATTGGCTATAAGATTGTCGATGGTCGCATAGTTGGCATTGTAAAAGAACCCACCTATTTCGGCATTACCAAAGACTTCTGGAATGCCTGCGATGCCATTTGCGGCGAAGAAGAATGGGGTTATTTTGGAACCTTCTATTGTGGCAAAGGCGAACCGGGACAGGCAATGCAGCTTTCCCACGGTGTGGCTCCGGCCAGATTTCGTAACATTAACGTTAGTGTGAAGATGTAGGGGCAATGCTATTAACGCAAAATCCCCAGTTTATAAAGATATATCAGGCTTTAGAGCCACACATACCAGTATTCGAGATTAAACGGATTAGAGTGTTTGGTTCCTATGCAACAGGCAGGCAAAAAACTAATAGCGACATAGATATAATTGTAGATATCGGAAAATCATTCGGCATCTATGAATTTGTCGGGCTTAAGCAAAGTTTGAAAAAAACCTTGCACAAGAAAATTGACCTGTTTGAGCCTGACTCGATTGAGCCACAATTGAAAGATAAGATAATGGCAGAGGCTATCACGATATATGAGCAGGAATAAAACAGTTTTACTGGTAATCCAAAGAGAATTGTCTGTGTTGCTGAAGTTAACTTCAGGAATGGATGAAGCCGATTTTTTGGCTTCTGAAAAAGATCAAAGGGCTGTAATGATGACTCTTCTAAATATCGGAGAATTAGTTATACAATTATCCTCAAGCTTCCGCAATAGGCACCAGGAAGTTGTGTGGACTCAGATTGCCGGACTACGAGACATAGTTGCACACACCTATTACAAGATAAACATGGAGAGAGTTTGGATAACTGTTACTAATGACATACCAGTATTCACTGAACAAATAGAATCGCTAATCAGCGTATAATGACTAATGACATGTCAAGCATAGGGAAGCCGATCTCCCGATCGGGAAGCCGATCTCCCGATCGGCTTGTGGNNTTGTGGCAATCAGGAGATTGCCACTCCAATACTATTTGCGGCATACTAAGTTTGACACAACACTATTTTTACATAGAACAAACCATTTAATAACTACCTTACAAAGGAGTCACTATGAAAAAGATGCCCTTAGCTCCGCTCCTACCTTCAGGAGCCGAATATGTAGAACTGAAACAGCAAGAGAACCGCTATCAATCTCTTTCGTTTCTAAACGGCACTCTGGTAAACAACAACAACAGCACCAGCGGCGGCATTATGTCCCGCACCTTTATAAATGGCGTTTGGGGGCTTGCCAGCAGCGTTAGCATGAATTCCCCAAGCATGGAAAAAGTAATTAAAAAAGCCCTAAGCAATGCCACCCTGCTTTCCCAAAGCGTTAACAAAGGAAAACTTATCCTGCCTTCAGCCCCGGCCAAAGGTGAATATCTGTTTTTCACCAAAAAGCCACAGGCCACCACTGCCGATAAGATTGATTTCCTGAAAGCTCTGGATGATTACACCATAAGCAAATATCCGGAACTCAGCACTCGCCAGATTGCCCTTAGACAAGATGAAATGGAGAAGTTTATCCTCACTTCCGATGGAGGTGAAATGCATACCATGACTCCCCGCTCGATTTTGGTCATTGCCCTGATGGTGAATCACAATGGCGAACCGCTTACCCACTATGATGTGTTTGGGGGGTTTGGCCAGTATGAAGACAATTTCTCCGACCCGGCAGAGTATTATCCTATTATTGACCAGGTTTATAAGGAGCTTTACATGAAACAATGAATGATTT
>DIXL01000050.1 GCA_002428685.1 Cloacimonetes bacterium UBA6081
GTTGCTCTCCACCCCACCTCACGGTGACGCAGTTACCTTCAGCTACAGAGCTTGACGTGACTCTGAACAGGACTTTCACCTGTCTGATATGCAGCGCACACAGGCGCACGGGTGGCAATCTCCTGATTGCCACAAGCCGATCGGGAGATCGGCTTCCCTACGATCGGGAGATCGGCTTCCCTATGCTTGACATAACACTATGAGCACTGTCCCCTTTGTTTTATCCTCCAGTCTGTCACCAGCTTTCACAGGCAAAGGGTTAATCACTAATACGGGCTCATCTGCCACCTGCTGTTTAGGCACCAGGACTTCTTTCAGTCCATCGGCGCAGAAAGCATTCTGGGCAATCACGAAAAGCCCCGGGCTTTCACCCGGGGCTTTCAATTTAACCGACTAAGCGGCTAACAGATTAGTTTATTTAGCCAATAGCATTTTGCGGGTAATGCTTTTGCCGGCGTTATTAACGCGGTAGAAATACATTCCGCTGGCTACGGACTTGTTGTTATCGTCGGTTCCATTCCAAACAACCTTTTGGTATCCAGCACTCATATTGCTGTTCACCAAAGAACGCACCAATTGACCTTTCAGATTATAAATCTTCAGGCTGGTCATGCCGCTAACGGGCAGACTAAAGGAAATGGTGGTTTCGGGGTTGAAGGGATTGGGATAATTCTTGGCATCCAGCACTACAGGCAGGATGTTGGGATCATCAATATCGCTGCCAGTGTAAACAATGGCACGCATCATTATTTCGCCTTCTGAAACGGCAACCCAGGGATCAGTTGTGCTCATTTTTTTGTAGCTGTAACCATTGGAACTGGTGTCCAAACCGATCTGCGCTGCGTTGGTGGTTTCCAGAATCGCCACATAGAACGAACCATCTTCAACCGTAATTTCTTGCGGAAGGGTAATGTAGTTCCATCCGGCTACTACATTGGCAGCGGGATACTGGTATTGAGCCATCTGTGTTCCAGGCATGCCATCGGTGCCATCGTTATCAAACACACGCACAATGATTCCAGCGGTTCCGGGAGTGTGGATAAATACTTTTACATATTTTACACCAACAGGATTGCCATAGTTATATTTTACAGCCATTTGTTTGGTAGAGCCAACTGAATAGCCAAGTTCGGCAGTGCCGTCATCGTGGCTGAGTTCAGAATGCAATTCCGGCAATACAAACACGCTGATGGTGTTTGAAGCCAGGGATTCGTTTGTGCCATACAACGCAGTTACATGATAGGTATGCACTCCACCAACAACAGCGGCATCGGTGTAGGTAAGCACAGTTCCGGCAACCTGACCCACAAAGGTTCCATCACGGAAGATCTTGTAGGCAGTTACATCGCGATCGCGATTTGGCTGTGTAGCAGCAAGGGTTGCAGAGGAAATCGGTTGGACGTTATTAATGGGCAATTCGCCAATCACGTATTCGTTACCGGCTGCATCAGCCACATAAACCTGGATATTCCAGTTATAGATAAGTTCAGGGTTCAGAGCACTAAGAGTCTGCCACACATTATTCATGCGGATCATGTTACCATAACCTTCCACTTGCGGACCTTCGTCACAACCGGCAGGATAGCCTGTGGTTGCATTGCAGCGGAAACCAGCCATCAAAGAAGTTCCGGCTGGAATGGTGTAAGGAGTTGTAAGCACAATTTCGTTCCAGGCATCAATGGTAGGATTGGCAACAGCCTGTTCATAAACCAAGGTTCCGGTGGAACCGGTCCAGATGCGGACTGCATAGGTGCACGAAGTAATAGGTTCGGCAGGGACGAATTTGATCTTGGTAATATTCATGCCAACATAGGGATAGATGCTGTTTACATCGCCTAAGGCATCCCATTTGGCAGCCACATCAAAATCTACAACACCATTGGTTCCGATGGAATTTCCCGCAGGTTCACCACAATAGGTAAGCCAGCCAGGTTCACCACCGCCACCACCACTACCAGGTGCATCCCAATTCAGGGTAACATCGGTTCCGGCAACTGTGGCTTCCAGGTTTTCCGGAGCAGCTATAATAATGTCGTTATAAATCTTGAAATCGTCAATCATGATACCGGTTCCATTGGGAGTGTCGGCATCAGATCTGAAATACCAGCGGAACATTGCGGTTTCACCGGCATAATCATTAATAAGCCCGTCCAGCGTATAGCTTTCAATCATGGAAGCCCAAGCTGTGGGGGCATCGCTATAAACATAATTGTTTCCTGTGGCACTGCCATAGGGATTGCTCATGGCAAACCAGGTAACTCCATTGTTGATAGAGATTTCCCAGCCGAAATAATCAACTTCCGGGAAGACATCAGGGTCGGTGAAAGAGCCCATAATCATAAAGTCAGCACGGATATCTCCGCTGGTGGGCAAAACGATTGCAGGGCTTACCAGATAGTTCAGCATGTTTACATTATAGCTACCGGTGGCATTTTGGTTTTTCATCACATGAGTTGGTGATGGAGCTGCGGCGTCTGTAGCAATGTTCCAGATGTCTCCACCCAGGGGAACCATGCTGGCCCAGGTCATTTGGCCGTCGTTTGTGCCATTGTTTGAATATCCACCAAAGGAAATGTCATCTACCATCATGCCAAACATGGCAGGGGCATCGCCGGTGCTGTAAGCTGGGTCAGAACCGAAAGCAAAACGGATTTTTACGTTTTGGCCAACATAGGCACTAAGATTAAACGTGGCATTAGCCCATGTAGTCTGAGCACCACCCCAACCGGGAATATTTGGACCTTCGCCATGTTCAAAACCAAAGGCATAGGACGAAGTCATGTTATAAGCAGGAGTTCCGGCAATCGGAGTCCAGATTGTTCCACCATCGGTGGAAACGCGAACGTTGCAAGCATCCCAACCAGTATAGGGAGCGGTTGCTCCGGAGGTTGCTTCCACATTGTAACGTAGCTTAAAAGTTAAGGTAGCATTTGCAGCCGTAAGGGCACGGGCAGGAGTATCCAATACCAAATACTGGGTGTCATAATAACCACCGATATTGGCTCCTGAGGCCAAAGCTGGATCACCCATCCACCATACGTCGCCTTGGGTATCGCCATTATTGTAAATATGCCAGTTGTTGGGACTTTGTGCACCATCATAGTGAGTCCAACCAGTGGCTCCAGATTCAAAATCTTCGCTGTAGGCTACCACTTCATAGCGGCTGCCATTGGCAAACATTGCCGTAACAATGGTTAGGGCTAAGATAATCAGCCAATACTTTTTCATTGATCCTCCTTATAGATCAAGGGATGTTTCTTTCGTTATTTTTAGTTTTTTGCGATGCCATAATTTTGTCAACGCTTTTTTTCTATTCCTTCGGTTTTATGTATATTGCAAACGATACAGATCATAATATAATCCTTTATTGTCCAAAAGCTCAAAGTGAGATCCTTCTTCCACAATTTCACCTTTGTGCAACACAAGAATGCGGTCAACATGCTGAACTGTGGATAACCGGTGAGCTATCATAATAGAGGTTCGGTGTTCTATAATTTTCTCCAGAGCGTCCTGAATCAAAATTTCAGTTTCGGTATCGATATTGGAGGTTGCTTCATCCAGGATAAAAATTGAGGGATTATAGGCCAAAACCCTGGCAAAAGCAATTAGCTGACGCTGCCCTGTGGAAAGAGTTGCGCCGCGTTCCATTACCGGTTCATCATAGCCGGCAGGGAGCTTGCTGATAAATTTATCTGCATTTACATATTTTGCCACTTGAATAATCTCTTCGCGGCTGAGTTTAGTGTCGTTAAGGGCTATGTTTTCGCTGATGTTGCCGGAAAATATAAACACATCCTGCTGCACTATGCCAACGTTGGCTCGCAGGTCTGGCAGCGAATACTGGTGCAGCTCTTTGCCATCTATAAATATTTTGCCCTTTTGATAGGGATACATTCCCAGGATAAGGTTTACTATAGAGGTTTTTCCGCTACCTGTATGCCCCACCAGGGCAATTTTCTCCCCGGCTTTAATTTTGAAGGAGATATCTTTCAGCACCCATTCATCGGGATTATAGGCCAGCCACACATGATCAAATTCAATTTCGCCTTCCAGTTTTGCGCCCCTGTTTTTTTCCAGCCTGTAGTCGTCTGTGGGTTGCTCCATCAGGTCAAAGATACGTTCTGCGCTTGCCAGGGCACCTTGCAGGACATTGAACTTTTCCGAGAAGTCGTTGATAGGCTCAAACAGCTTATGGATATACTGGGTAAAGGCCATCAGCAGACCAATGGTTATCATTCCCTGCAAGATTTGTCCACCGCCATACCAAATCATGATTGCTACGGCTACCTGCGAAGAAACGTGGATGATCGGGCGGAAAAAGGAAAAAAGCTTCAATTGCTTGATGGAAGCACTAAAGTAGTCCTGATTAATATCGGCAAATTCCTGTTTTTTGTGAAAATACTGGTTGAATAGCTGAATAATTTTCTGTCCTGCTATGTGTTCTGCCAGAGTGGCATTCAGCGCAGCCAGATGCTTACGCACTTCACGATAGATAACTCTGGTCTTGCTGCGGTAAACATAAATCACCCATACAACCAAAGGCAAAATTGTAAAGCTGACCAAGGCAAGCTGCCAATTTAGCACCAGCATCAGCACCACAATAGCCACTATCAGAATAAAATCCTGGATAATGGTGATCACACCCGAAGCTAACATTTCGTCAATAGCTCTGATATCGTTGGTAACCCTGGTTACCAGGCGTCCCACAGGATTTTGATCAAAATATTGAGTTGGCATTTTTTGCAAATGAGCAAACACATCGTGCCGCAAATCCGCCATGGCTTTTTGCGAGAAATAGGCAGTGATTACCAACTGAAAATAGCTGGTAACCAGCCTCAGCGTAATGATCCCCAAAAAGATTAAAGCCAGCACCAGCAGTTTGTTGGAGGCTTCACCCCTAACTGCCAAACGCTGATTGCGCGGGAGTTTATTCAATTCCGCTTTAGGCACGGCAAGTGTAGAAGCACCAACCCTAAACCAACCTTTTATGTTTTGCGTGTCTTGCTCGGGATGAGTATTTTCTGGAATATAGCGATTCAGAATGTTGATATGGGTGGATTTATCGGTAATCAAAAACACGGTTACATTACTCAGGATACCTTGTTGTTTCAACTTTTCAAGGTCTGGTTTGTCTATTTTATTACGGTCTTTGGGGCTAAGGATTATGTAATGCGCCTTGCCATAATGATATTCTTTAAACTTCAGTTTTTCATAACGGCTGTCAAATTCCCTATAGGCAGTCGCATCTGCAAAAATAGCAATGGACTTGTCCGAAACAATGTAATCATCAATGGCTTTACGCTGAATCAAGGGAATGTAAACTTCCGCACCGGAGACCAACATCAGTAGAGCAAAGGACAAGATCACCCATTTCAGATATGGCTTCAGATATTGCAGCATTTTGCCGTAAAGCCGGCGATCGTAAATATTGCCTTTCAGGTCGTCACTGGCAAAACCGCCACTACCACGGCCTCCACCGCCTCCACCATGCATCATAATTCCTCTCCTTCCAGCCTGGCTCTGATCCGTTGTTTTTCGTAAAGGTCTCTATACAAACCTCCCATGGCCAGAAGTGCGGCATGATTTCCGCGTTCGGCAATTAGGCCATCCCCCAGCACGATAATCTTATCGGCATGCTGAATGGAAGAGATGCGGTGCGCGATTATCAGAGTGGTTTTGCCCTTGCGCAGGTCTATCAAGCGCTCCAAAATAAAGCGTTCGGTTTTTGTGTCCACCGCCGAAAGGGCATCGTCCAAAATCAAAATCTGGGGATTGGTCAGCAGGGCACGGGCAATGGCCACACGCTGTTTTTGGCCTCCGGAAAGGGTAATGCCTCTCTCGCCCACCATGGTGTCAAATTTATTGTCAAAATCCATTATTTCGTCATAAACCTGTGCCACCTTAGCCGCTTCGTGCACTGCCTCAAGGGAGGTTTCGGGGTTGCCAAGACGGATATTATTGGCAATGGTATCGGAAAACAAAAAGATATCCTGTGGCACCAGCACCATATCGCGTCTCAATATTTGCAGGGGAATGCTGTGCA
This sequence comes from Cloacimonetes bacterium UBA6081, assembly GCA_002428685.1. Classification (GTDB taxonomy): domain Bacteria; phylum Cloacimonadota; class Cloacimonadia; order Cloacimonadales; family Cloacimonadaceae; genus Cloacimonas. Next base: position 6,044 of record DIXL01000050.1, read on the forward strand.
CATCGTGTTCGTCTATATAAATACTATCCTGCGGGGGATTATAAATCCGCACCAGCAGCTCAATCAAGCTGGTTTTCCCGCATCCCGTAGGGCCTACAATGGCCAGGGTTTTTCCTGCATCGATTCTGGCAGAAATGCCTTTAAATACCGGGGGTAAATTTTCGCCGTAACTGAACGACAAATCCTTTATAGTTATAGCTCCTGCCAGAGATTTAATGGAAGCATCTGCCTGACTGTCGTCTATCTCCGGCTTTTGTTCAAAGATAGTATTTAAGCGCTTTAAAGAAGCGGTTCCGCGCTGATACATATCCACAATCCAGCCAATGGCAATCATCGGCCACACTAACATGCCCAGATACTGGAAGAAAGCGATAAAACCGCCAATACTAATTTCTCCACGGATGGCAGAGCGTCCGCCAAAGTAGAGCGTGATGATCATACTGATGCTTATTACAAAGCCCATAAAGGGATGAAATACTCCGGCAATTTTTGCCAAAGCGATGTTTTGCCGCACAAAATCGAGGGACACCTCATCCAATTTGTCCAGTTCGGTTTGTTCCTGGCTAAACGCCTTCACAATTCTAATGCCGGAAATACTTTCCTGCACTCTGCCGCTTAAAGTGGCAAAACTTTCCTGCACTGCGCCAAAGCGTTTGTGCATCTTTTTGCCGAAATGCCGGATCGTTAGCGTTAAAAACGGCATCGGAATAATGGCCAAAAGGGTTAAACGCCAATTTATAGACACCATAAAAGAAAAGGAAGCCACGGTCATTAATACTATGTCCATAGCGGCTATCAGCCCCATGCCAAACAGCATCCGCACCGCATTCAGATCATTTGTGGCATACGCCATCAGATCACCGGTTTTGCTGCGATTAAAGAAGTTTTGGGACAGGGTTAGCAGATGGTCATAATAATCCTGGCGCAAATACCGGTCTATCCGGTGCGAATTGCCAATAATCAGGATACGCCAAAAATAGCGCAGCACCATCACCGCAACTGCCAAGCCAAAGATTATCAAACCTACATAAACCAAGCCCTGGTTGTCTATGGTGCGGGCTTGCAGGTGATCTATGGCATATTGCAGCACTTTCGGCATGGCCAATTGCACCACATCCACCAAAATAAGCATGATAATTCCGCCTATAATCTGCTTATAGCTCTTCTTTAAATAGGGCAGAATAGCGTCAAAAGTTCGCAATTTTATCTCCAATAACTGTATCTATATATCTATCCGACATGTGCTTGGTTAATCTTTAGTAACCATGCACATTGTTTGCTTATGCAAAAGCCATTCCCGCTTGGGGGATTTTTCTCTGAAACAGGGGACATGCTTACAGATAATAGGTTTTTGTCAAATGCTTTATCGGGCACTTAATCCACAGAAGGTTATGCAGCTCTTTCAGCCTGGTTTTTAGCCCGAAAGCCAGCAGTCCCAGCCCAATTCCCAGCAAATTGGACACCGATAAAACCTCCTGGAACAAGCCTACCGACAGCAAAACCGGCACAATCACGGCAATGCACATGACCCCAACGGACATTGACAGACCATTATACGAAATACTGCGCTGAAACACCCAAAAGTTGCTCAGAAACAAGGCACCTGCCACAATTCCCAAGCCTAAGTCAAAGCCGGATAAGTGTATGGGCACCCTTGGTAAATATATGTAGCTGGACAAACTCGCCACAAAGTAGTTGCCCAAAAAAATGGGTAACGAGACTGTTCAGACAAATAGGTATTATATTCCATAAATTAGCAGTTGCAAATGCGGAAAAAGTGGGCGAGACCGACCTATAATCGTATTGTGTCTCAAATTGACACATCGTCTCAGCTGTAACCATAAAACCATCAAACTAATGATTTTTCTCCAAAATATGCCTTTCTGCCAGAGCTGTTATTTTAGGGCACAATATGGACAATATGTATATTTACTAATCTTTCCAACACCTAAGTTATTGAAAAATAGTGTGCGATTTAGACATTGATGCAAGCTAACATATTATATTGCTTCACGATAAAAGTATTTGCAATTATCGCTCCGTACGCACGGTTCTGTGAGAGGGATGATGCTGGATTTGATCATCCAGCATCACCCTACT